>CANCPC010000010.1 GCA_947379965.1 Flavobacteriaceae bacterium
GAATTGATGCTTGGTTAAAAAGAGTTGAATATCCTGTTATCAATAAATGGTATGAAAAATATACTAACGGAACAGGAACCTACCATAAAGATACGGGTGAAGGATTAGATAATTTTCATGTGGGTGATAGCCGTGGAATTGGTGGTGTAGCTGTAAAAATAGATACTTCTTATTACTTTTCTAAAAATTTCACCACCTGGAAAACTATTACAACAGGTCCAATAAGAACTAGTTTTGTTTTGACTTATGCCGATTGGGATGCTGCAGGAAATAAAATTACTGAAGTAAAACACATCAGTTTAGATTATGGTAGTTTTTTATCTAAATTTGAAATAGAGGTTACCGGTACAAAAGAACTTTCAACAGGAATCACTCTGCACAATAATGATGGAAAAACCGAAGGTAATACTAAACAAGGTTGGATTGATTATTGGCAACCTCTTGATGACTCTGAATTGGGGACTGGAATTGTATTCCCTAAAAAAACGATGTTAAGTTTTGAGAAATATATGAATCCTAAAAAGGAATTATGTAATTTATATGCTTCTTTAAAAGTAATAAATAATAAAGTAGTTTATTATACTGGGTTCGGTTGGAAAAAACAAGGTGAATTTACTACTAAAGAAGCTTGGGAAAGTTATCTGGGTAACTATGCTACTAAAATTAATAATCCAATAATTGTTAAAATTAAAGGATAACAACAAAATTAAACCTTTACACAAAAACACCCACTAAATTTAGTGGGTGTTTTCGTGTAAACTAATTTCTTACTCCCAAGTATCCGTTCTAAAGGAAGAAGCTGGAAGCATATTATTATCAAATAAACTCCCAACAAACCAATTACTCCAACCATAGCGAACTGCCACGGGAACTTTGACCTCAGCGCTAGAAACTTTAAGTTGTTTATGAGCAATAATTTCAGCTTTGGCAGGATGAAAAACTCGATCCTCCCCTGCTATTTCAAAATTGCTTAATTCGTGTTCAGGTGAATACAAACCCGTTTCAGCGTTATCAAAACTTAACAATAAGGCACTATCTTTTTCTGTCATGGATTTGTAAACTGGCCCCATGCAATCTACATCTTTCAAACCATACGTTTTATTTAGGGCATTCAAAAATAATCGATCGGCTACTTCTTTCTTTCTAGGTGGATGAATCGTTTCATCCGAACCAATATCAGAAAGAACTGCAATACCCGAATTTGGAATTAAATTTACTGCTTTAAGTTGAACTTCGCGAAGGTATTGCGAATTAGATTTATCGATGTATTTATTCGGTGCTATTTGAACATAATAAAATGGGAAATCCCCTATATTCCATTGCTTACGCCAATCTTTTACCATTTCTGGAAATAGTTTTTGGTACACTTTAGGCTCATCCCGATTGGTTTCCCCTTGATACCAAAGTACTCCTTTGATAGTGTAGGAAGTAATCGGATTAATCATTGCGTTATAAATAGCCGATGGGATTCTTTTGTTTTTTTCGGTAGTGTCTTTTTTTACATTGTTTACATCAATTAAAGGAGTTATTGCCTCCTTACTCATCCATGGTTGGATTCGAGTTCCGCCCCAAGAAGTCATGATTAAACCCACTGGAACATCGAGTGTTTTTTGTAATTGTTTGCCATAAAAATAAGCTATAGCGCTAAAATCTTTTACTGTTTCTGAATTGGCATTATCCCATTTTTTATATTTACTAACCGAATCTAAAAGGGTTTGCGAACCATTTTCGGCAATGGCGAACAATCGTAAATTTGGATTGTAAGAGGTTGCAATTTCTAAATTGCCATCGAATGTAGGTTGCCCTGTATACCCTTTTAAAGGCATTCTCATGTTGGATTGTCCAGAACACAACCAAACTTCGCCAAATAAAATAGCATCTAAGTTTATGATAGATTCCTTACTTTTAAATTGAATCGTTTGTGGTTCTTTGCTTAATGTGGTATTAAGAGCAATCTCCCAACGCCCATTTTCAGGAGTTTCCACTTTTAAAGATTTAGAAATCCAACTGGTTTTAATGGTTATTTTTTCTCCCGGATTTGCCCAACCCCATAATTTAACAGAACTATTTCGCTGTAACACCATATTAGATGCAATAATACTAGGTAGTTTTATTTTTGCGAAACTTTCTTGATTAAAAATCAAAACTATTACTACTAGTAAAAAAAATATTTTTTTCATTGTCTCTTATTTATTTTTCTTTATAATTTTAATAAATTTCATTGATTTATCCTCTTTAAAAAATGCAGCAAAATAGATTCCTGATTTTAAAAAAGAAAGATCTAAAGTAGCAGCTAAAATAGGCTGATTTTCTACCATTTTGCCTGTAATATCCAAAATTCGAATACTATTATAATTTTGAATTATTGTTTCTGATAAATACAATTTATCATAAATTGGATTCGGAATAAATAGATAATTATCCTCAATAGAATTCGAAATAAGGTTTAAAGCAGTAACTTCCTGAATACTAAAGTCAGAAAATCGAACGGTTTCATCCCTTAAATTGGCAATATCACTTAAACTACGATAAATCCCCCATTTAGGGCGAATAAAAGTATTATCCGGACGAATAGTTGCAATATTGGGATTAGAATACGACATCAAAACAGTTCCGTCACTGTGCTTTTTTAGTATAATTGAGTACGTTCCCGCACTACCTACATGAATTTGTTCCTCGACTTCAACCCAATTTCCCTCAAATAAAGATAAATCAACCGTTTTTAGTTTGTTAGTTCCAGAATTTGCATTGGCTACGTAAATTAATTCTAATTTATTTGGAATTCCAAAACGCGGAGTTAAAGTAAATAAAGGGCTACTATCATCACCATTAACTGCTTTGATTTGATGAATATGGGTAAAATTAGATGAGGGCTGAAAACCAACCGGCAATTTAAACATCCATTTATAAATTATATTTTCTCCATCCGTTCCAATTAAATTGTCAGGGGAAGCTGCATAGGTTTTAATCTCAACTCTTTGCCTATCTGTGGACAATGTAGATACATCATTATCTATAGCAAAATGAGAATAAAATTCGAATACATATTTATTCAATTCCGTATCAAAAACCTCAGCAATATGTCTGCCAAATGTAGGATGAGAGCCATCAGGAGTTTGATCGGGTGCTTCAACCGCTCCTGTACCGTTTCCTGGAGCAAAAGCTTTAGTAATTAATTCATACGTATTTCCTGGACCATTAGCGTTGAGGGTTACCTGCGAATAGGATAAATTGAAAAACATAAAAACAAATACTAATAGGAATTTTTTATTACTATAATTCACTTTTTTATTTAGTTTAATTATCACCTTCTTTTATTGAGAATTCATTAAATCGAACAGCTTCATCTCTTAAATCTTCTGCTTTTTTAAGACTTCTATAGATTCCCCATTTTGGGCGAATAAAATCATTATCCGATCTAATAGTTAAAATATTTGCGCTAGAATAAGAGAGTAATTCTTGTGCGTTTTTTACTTTTTTTATGGAAATAGAATAAGTACCGTTTGCTCCTATTTTGATTTTTTCAGTAACTTCTACCCAAAACCCTTCAAAATTAGAAAGATCAGCGCTTGCTAGTATTGTTTCATTATCGTGAATAACTACTAATTGATTTACTTTAGATTTTCTTGCTGTTATGGTAAATATTGGTAATTCTTGTGATCCCCCCACGGCTTTAATTTGATGCAAATGAGTGAAACTTCGAGAGGGCTGAAATCCCATTGGAAGTTTAAATTTCCAACTATAAGTAACTGTTTCTCCCAGAGTACCTTTTAAATTTTCCGGAGATTGCTCGTACGTTTTAATTTCTACACGCTGTCGGTCTAATTTTTCGCAGCGGTCGTTATCGGGTGTCACATGGGAATAAAATTCGAAAACATTTTCCTTTAAATCGGTATCCCAAACTTCGGCAATATGTCTTCCAAAAGAAGGATGAACACATTCGGGATGTTCTACCGCTTCACTTCCTGGGGCTAAAACTCTATTGATTAATTCATAGGTGTTTCCTGGGCCATCTGCTTTTAATGTTATTTGTGAATGCGTTATAAATGGCAAAGCAATAACAATTAAGAAATAATTTAATTTCATTTGGGCTAATTATATAATTTAATATTCTATTTAAAAGGGGCTAAACTAGCAATGAATTTTAGCAATGCCTGGTTAATTTCGGCATTTTTATCTTTGTCAAATTTTCCATGTTGTCCTCCAGGAACCGTAAAAAATTCGGATTTAACTCCTAATTCTTGTAATTTTTTATACAAGTCAACCGATTGATGGTAAGGAACTGTAGGATCGGCATCGCCATGAACAATAAAAATTGGCGGACTATTTTTGGTCACATACGAAATTGGAGATACCGATTTAATAAATATTTCATTTTTAGCATTTTCTCCAAGCCAATATGCTGGAGAAGAACTTTTATGATCTGGGCCATAAGTCCAATCCCAAACATCCATAATACCATATTTATCAATAATTGCTGCAACTTTGATATTCTCTATACCAGAGCAATTTGTGTCAAAACGACGGTCATTTGCTAATAAACCGCCCATTAATGCCAAATGTCCTCCGGCACTACCTCCCATAATAATAATTTTATTAGGATCAATGTTTAGTTTTTTGGCATTTCGAATTAAATAAACCAACATGCATCTTGTATCCTCAATTGCAGCCGGAGCTTTCGCATAATCACTCATGCGATATTCCATATTGGCCACAGCAAAACCTGCCTTGAAAAAAGGTGAAAAACCTCCTTGAGTATCTTTAGAACCTGCTTTCCATCCACCCCCATGAATATTAATAATTATTGGTGTCGGCTTTGTTTCATTTAAAGCCAAATACAAATCGGCTTTTCCTTCCCAATCTTTAACTTTGGTGTAAACAACATCCAATTGAGCTATAAAATTTTCGGGAATAGCAACTGGTTTTTTTACGATTGAATCTTTATTTTGGGCACTCCCAAAAATAGAAATAAGAACCATAAAGGCATTTAATAGATTTTTTTTCATTTATTAAAATTAAAAATAAGATACTTTAATACTAGTATCGTTTAAATAAAAATGCGATATTTTATACTAAAATATCGCATTTTCAGACTATTATGAATTAATAATTATTGTACAATCAATTTTTTTGTAGCCGAATATCCAGCTTCATTGATTTTTACAAAATAAGTACCATGAGTTAAACTAGATACATTAATCGCTTCTGTAGAAGTTTTAGCTTGAAGCACTTTTTGTCCTAAAGTGTTATAAATAACAACTTCTTTTTCTACATCAGTAGCAGAAGAAATAAATAATTTTCCGTTTGAAACTGGATTAGGATACATCTTCAATTGGGAAGCATTTACTGTAGGCAAAGCTAAATTTACATCTGACCATGTATTGGCAACTCTAATCTCATCAACAATAAGTGTAGGTGTAGAAGTAGATGAAGCTTGAACTAATTTTATACTATCAATATGATCTCTTGTTACAGATGTGGTTGGATTATTTTGAGATAAAGTAGCTGTTGGCTGCGTTGATGTTGCAGGATCTATCCATAAATTTGCTGTTTGCAATGAAGCGTCTGCGTTGCCAATATTTTCATAACTAATTACAACTACGTGTTCCGTATTAAAGTCATATTCTGTTGGACTCCAAACACATTCCGTAATATTATTAGACTTTGATAATCCAATATTAAATTTACCAGTGGTCATGTTTTTTCTAAACATAACATCTGATGAATAACTATTTGTAACAGCTGCTGTTACAGGATCAATATTTGTAGATAGAAAACTATAAAACCCAGTAGGAGTAGAATAAGCAGGATCTGTTGTTGTTGAAGCAACAATTGTAGCAACATCAGCAGCGGTAAAAACAAAAGAAGAGAATAAATTGCCACTTGTAGTATTGGTAAACTTCAATTCGGGGTCGATTCCTGAACCTGCAAATGTAATTGCATTTCCTTTAGGATTAACAATTTTAGTCCATACCGGTGCGGCAACAATTGTAACATCATCTGTTATATTTGTGCTAGGAGTAATTGACCAAGAACCTAAACCAACTCCGTTATTTGTAGCTACAGCAGCGTTAGCATCATTATTCATTAACACTAATTTATCTGCCAGATTATATCCTTCAAAACCTTCATAAAATGGCAATGTTTTTAAAGCAGTATCACCAACAAATACTTGTGTAGCCACTCTAGTACTCTCAGTACCATTAATAGTCTGAGAACCAAAGTATGTTGTATAACTTAAAGCGTCAGTGGTTGCTAATGCTGAACCTCCTGTAAGAGTAGAATACCATTTTATAGCAGTTCCGGTAGCAACTAAATCGCTAACTTTTGGATTTAAAGCACTATTAAAAGCTTGTCTTTTTTCAATAACTGGTGGTGCAGTGTATGCAGGAAGTGGACTAAGTGCAATTTGAAAATTATCAAATTGAAATGAATTCTGAGCACTTGTACTAGTTTGCAAACCTACAACATAACCAAAAGAAGTCATTGGGGTAGTTGGAGGTACTTGTGTAAAACTACCACCAAGGTTTAGAGTTCCGCTAGTAGGGTCTACAAAAACTGTTCCTGCATCTTCACGATAGTAAAGTTCCCATACATCAATTGAAGGATTGTAAGTAACTTTAATACTTAAATTGTTTGGTGCAGCTGAAGTAGGACTAGGAGCTAAACCCGGAGACTCTATTAATCGAGTAAGAACAGAAGCTTCGGCAGAACCTGCTGCAGCATCTCCTAGACCGTTAGAAAATTTTATTAAATTGATACTTGCTTTAGTAACATCTGCAGTACTTTTTTGTACCACTACAGCATAACCTGTTCCAGGAGTTGTACCGTTAGAAATAAAACTATTATTTGAAGCACACAAAACAGTAGCGTTAAAATATTTAGTCTCTGGATAACCCGTTGTAGCTGAAAATTGATTAGTAGATAATCTAGATGACTTCATATTCAGAGTCCAAGTAATAAGTTTGGTGTTAGAGTGCAATACATTATTAAAATCAGTACCTGTTGGCAAATCACCTGATACACTAACTCTTTTAGCTATTCCGTTAGATACAAAATTTAGATACCCACTGTTGTTAGCATCTATTCCTACAGCGCTATATCCTGGAATGTTTGTAGTGTAATTGACTACAGGAGTTGAAGTTCCTCCTACATAATTATTTGCTACTGGCACCACAGCAGACCCAAAATTTTCTTGAAAAATGGTCTGGCTCCAGCTAAAAGTGGTGCAAAACAAAAGGGATAGAAAAAGGAATTTAAAATTGAGTAATGTTTTTTTCATAATTGTAATTTTTGTTGGTGTTAGTTTTATTAAGGTTTAAAAAATAAACAAATTGTAAATTAATTTTGTTCTAATTGTTATCTCACAAAAATAATGGCAAGTTTTAATTGTACAATCCTAAAATAGGGGTAAAATTGTACAGCAAGCCCAAATTTAGCAACTAAATAAGCAGCATTTTTTTCTATACGAACAAAGCAAATTCAAATTTTACAGTTAGTTACAAAAATCAATAGGGCTCGTCTTTGAATAAAAGTTAAATACATAAAAACCTAGTGATTTCGATACTATTCTGAATGTTTACAAATTTTTGATATCCTAGTATTTATCGAAATCCAATTAAAAAACAAAGTAGTTTTTAGGGGTATTCTGAGTATTGAGGTTCAAAAGCCTTCCTTATTTTATTTAAAAGTAATAAATAATCTTGTATTATTTATTTTGTGATATCTTCTATATAATATAAAGACGCCTCGCTTGATTTTAGTATATCTTAGTCAGGTTAATCAAGATGGGGCTCTTTAACTCTTTTGAATAGGTTTCTATGTGAATCATTTATAAAAATTTATAATTAATTGTACTTTTTAATTAAACCTACGAGTTAAAAAAAGCTTTTTCAACGCAGCCAATTTTAAAATTGTTTTATAAATACTTTTAGGAACAAATACCAAAATTTCTATAAACCTTTTAACCGATAGAAACGCAACTTAAAATAAAATTAAAACTATTTTTTAACCACCCTATCGAAGTTTCGAAGCTAAAATCTAAAATCTAAAATCAAAACTGTATATTTGCTTTTATTTTAAATTTTAGAATGGATCAGAACACCCAAGAATTTTATGAAAGGCTAAAAGTTGAGTTGGATTTAAGCAATAGTTGGCCCGCTATATATTTGTTCAAATTTATTGTTCCAAGTATAGACGAGAACATTATTCGTGTAGAAGAAGCCTTTGACTGCATGGGAGCAGTGATAAAAACTACTAAATCTAAAACAGGTAAATTTACAAGTGTGTCTGTTGATGTTATGGTCAAAGATTCCCAAGAAATAATAGACAAATACATAGAAGTCTCTTCAATTAAAGGTATTATTTCTTTATAAGTAATAAATTCGAAAATGAAACGCCCTTGAAAATCGTCCTTTACATAATAGTATGATAATACGTTCCATCTTTCAAGAAACAAATAATACAAACAGATGAATAAATATACAAAAGAAGTTGCTAACGATGTAGTTCATAATTTGGAATACAATGCCGAAAGACCCCACTTAATCATTCCGGAATATGGTCGCCATTTACAAAAATTAATAGATCAAGCAACAGCTATTGAAGATGATATTGAAAGGAATAAAGCTGCAAAATATATCATTCAAGTTATGGGAAGTTTAAATCCACATTTGCGTGATGTTCCTGATTTTCAGCATAAATTATGGGATCAGTTATTTATTATGTCCGATTTTAAAATCAATGTCGAGTCGCCATATCCCGTTCCTACACGTGAGGTTTTACAATTAAAACCTGATGTTCTAAATTATCCCCAGAATTATCCAAAATATAGATATTATGGTAATAATATTAAATATATGATTGATGTTGCCAATAAATGGGAAGATGGAGAAATGAAAAATGCGTTGGTGAAAGTAATCGCAAATCACATGAAAAAATCGTATTTGAGTTGGAATAAAGACACCGTGAAAGACGATGTTATTTTCGAACACTTGTATGAACTTTCGGGTGGAAAATTGAATTTGCTTCAAAGCACAGAAGAACTTTTAACAACAACCGATTTATTACGAACAAATAAGCGGGTATCTAACAAAATAACTCCTGTGGGTCAGCCAAAAATTCAAAGTAACAAGAACATAAAAACGGGAAAACAAAATTCAATACATAAAAACCAAAATAGAAAACCAATTAATTAAAAATTTAGAATTAAAAATCTGCAATAGCGGTTTCCGATTTTTAATTTTTAATTTTTAATTTTAATTCAAAGAACATGGGAATTTTCAAAATAGAAGGAGGCGTTCCTCTAAAAGGAGAAATCAAGCCACAAGGAGCAAAAAATGAAGCGTTACAAATACTATGTGCTATTCTTTTGACATCCGAAAAAGTTATAATCAATAATATTCCTGATATAATCGACATCAATAAATTGATTACGCTTTTGGGTAATTTAGGTGTTAAAATTCAAAAAAACGATTCGGGATCTTATACTTTTCAGGCCGACGAAGTAAATGTAAATTACCTAGAGACCGAAGCTTTCAAAAAAGAAGGAGGATCACTAAGAGGTTCTATCATGATCGTTGGACCACTTTTGGCGCGATTTGGCAAAGGATATATTCCAAAACCAGGTGGCGATAAAATTGGCAGAAGACGATTAGATACCCACTTTGAAGGATTCATTAATCTAGGCGCAAAATTTCGTTACAACAGAGAAGATCATTTTTATGGTGTAGAAGCTCCTGATGGATTAACAGGAACTGATATGCTATTAGACGAAGCATCTGTAACCGGAACTGCAAATATTGTTATGGCTGCAGTTTTAGCAAAAGGAAAAACAACTGTTTATAATGCAGCTTGCGAACCTTATTTGCAACAATTATGCAAAATGCTAAACGCAATGGGAGCAAAAATTTCCGGAATTGGTTCCAATTTGTTAACTATTGAAGGGGTAGAAAGTCTTGGGGGTTGCACCCACCGAATTCTTCCAGACATGATCGAAATAGGAAGTTGGATAGGTCTTGCTGCTATGACAAGAAGCGAAATCACCATTAAAGACGTAAGTTGGGAAAACCTTGGATTGATTCCAAATGTTTTCAGAAAACTAGGGATTACATTAGAAAAAAGAGGCGATGATATTTATATTCCTGCACACAAAGACGGTTATCAGGTAAAAACAGATATTGACGGATCGATTCTTACTATTTCGGATGCGCCCTGGCCAGGATTTACTCCTGATTTATTGAGTATAGTTCTTGTTGTGGCTACACAATGTAAAGGTGATGTTCTAATTCACCAAAAAATGTTTGAAAGTAGATTATTTTTCGTTGACAAATTGATAGATATGGGTGCCAAAATCATTTTGTGCGATCCACACAGAGCTGTTGTTATTGGTCACGATTTCAAATCCGTGTTGAAAGCTACGACTATGTCATCACCAGATATTAGAGCTGGAATTTCTTTATTGATTGCAGCACTTTCGGCTAAAGGAACAAGTACGATTCAAAATATTGAGCAAATTGATAGAGGTTACGAACGAATTGACGAACGTTTAAGAGCTATTGGAGCAAAAATTGTAAGAGCCTAAACGCACTTATTCTTAAAACAAATATACCCCAAAAGTGAATACTTCTGGGGTATATTTTTATAATTAAAATTTAGCAACTACAAAAAGGAAACTACCGCTAATTCATAACTTTTCATTCCAAAACCTAGAATTACACCTTTGGCATTGCCTGAAATATAAGATTGATGACGGAAACTTTCTCTAGAAAAAGTATTCGATATATGAACCTCTACGACAGGAGTTGTTATTGCTTTTATAGCATCGCCAATACCTATGGAAGTATGCGTATAAGCACCCGCATTAAGAATTATCCCATCATACGAAAAGCCAAACTCCTGAATTTTACCAATCAATTCTCCTTCAATGTTACTTTGATAATAGCTTAATTCTACTTGTGGAAATTTCTCTTTTAAAAGATTAAAATAATCTTCAAAAGTTTGATATCCATAAACTTGGGGTTCACGTTTTCCTAATAAATTAAGATTGGGACCGTTAATAATGCAAATTTTCATACGTAGTTACTTATTTGTTATTGTATCTGAATTTGGAATCCTGGCGATTTTATAATTCGTATTTGGTAAAAATAAAAAAACCATTCTGATTTAAAGAATGGTTTTAGTAAAATTATTGATTTTAATTTTCTAGAACAAAAGCCCTAACGAAACTTGTACTGTAGAATTTTTAATTTGAGCCTCTTTTGAAGCATTAGTCAAACCTAATACATAGCGACCATCAATAAATAAACTTTTAGTGACATTAAAAACTAATCCACCATTGGCCGAAAAATCGAATGTAGTAGTGTCATTAACTTTAAATTGGTTTTTTTGGCTCAGCAAAAATGAAGCCTGTGGACCTAGTTCAAGACTTATTGTTTTATTCAAATGAATTTTTGCCATTACTGGAAGTGATATATATCCCAATTGATTCATAAATTCAATTCCTGCATTTTTATAGGTTGCCCCTTGAGTAGAATAAAGTAATTCTGGCTGAACTGAAAAACCTTCAGTTAATTTGATATCTGCAATTAATCCTGCATGATAGCTAGTTATAGCATCTGTTTTATAATTTATGCTGTTAATGGTAACATTAGTTCCTGTTTGATTGGCATAATTCAAACCTGCTTTAACACCAAATCGGATTAACTGCGCTTGAACGTTTACAGACATTGCTAGAAGCAAAAGAGGTATTAAAATTATTTTTTTCATTGTTTTGGTTTTAAATTAATAATTTATAATGACATTATAAACTCAACAATCTAGAATTTATTGCCTAGTTCAATGTTCGTTATCTGATTTTTTAATCTAGAATATGTTTAAGTTTTTTCTTCACTATACTTTACAATTTATTTTACAACAATAAATCTTGTCTCTAGTTGAATCTATAAAAATTCAATAAATAAACTTATTTTTTAAGAGTTTATTCTTACATATGTGTTTGTAATTGTGTATTTCATCGATTTTTTATGCATTTAATCGTATAAAATGAAATTCGTTGCTAAATTTACATTCGAATTTAAATAAAAAGGGGCAAACAAACAAAGTTAAATAAAAACCCTTTTTATTTATTTCAAAAAATTATAAAAAATATAACGATACTTCATCGCTTTTACCCCAAGAAAGAAATGAAAACAAAATCCAAAATAATCAATAAAATTCACCTTCTAGTAGGGTGCATTTTCATTGCATTTTCTGGATTTGCTCAAACACAAATTACCCCACAAGTTAATTTTACACAAAGAACTTCATCAGCATCACCAACAAAAAAGATCTATAATATCAAGGGAGATTTTACTTTACTTGGTAATACAAACTTGACTCTAACTTCGTATAGCGCTAGTAAGGATAACGAAGCAAATGCTATGAAATATGTAGATATTGACGGAGATGCAAATACTTTGAACTCTTCTATGGCTACACTTGAACTATCTAATTCAGGGGAGAATAGCGCCAGCCAAAGTTGTTCGACCATTCTTTATGCAGGTCTTTATTGGACAGGTAAATCAGATGATACTCATGAAACATTTTCGGTTACAAAAGGATCTGTCACTAAAAATTACAATAAAAAAGTAGTTTCTATAAAAGGCCCAGGTGACAATACCTACACTACAATAACAGCAAAAACTAATGGTGCAAGTTCTGATATTTGGTTTCCAGGAGCTAATCAAAGTGGTATTTTTATAGGTTATCAAGAAATAACTGATTATGTTAAAGCACACGGAGCAGGAGCGTACACCGTTGCCGATTTAGCTTTAATAGAAGGAACTAATTCTGTACCTGGCTATTCAGGAGGATGGGGAATGGTCGTTATCTATGAAAATCCATCCATGAAAAGTCGCGCAGTAACGCTATTTGACGGATACGATAACATAAACGGACAAGCCACAGGTGGTCAATATGGACTTATACCGATTTCAGGTTTTACAACCGCTGGATCGGGAGCAGTAAACATGAAACTTGGCGTAATGGCCGCTGAAGGAGATGTAGCACTATCAGGAGATTATTTAGCCGTACAAAAACTAAATGCGAATTCAGCTGTTTATCCTGGAAGCTATTCAATATTGAATCATGCAGCAAATTCATCAACAAACTTCTTCAACTCTTCAATATTTCCGATTCCAGCAACTGGCAAAAGCAACCCAAATTTAGTAAACAATACAGGAATCGACTTGAGCATGTTTACAATTCCAAACTCTTTAAATTCAGTAATCGGAAATAATCAAACCTCAACAACCTTTAGATTTGGATCTTCTTCTGATATCTTTACTATATTTGGATTTGCAATGTCCGTAGATGCTTACGTTCCAGATCCTAAAGTATTAACAACTATAAATTCTATCAATAATGTAACAAACCCTATTACATTAACAGCTTTACCTGGACAGGCAATTAATTATTCACTCAAAATTACTAATGAAGGTACGGAGACTACCAATAACTCTATAATTTCAATCCCTGTTCCTGCTACTACAATATTTCACACAGGAACTATTGTAACTCACACCTATTATGGATTTTCTCCAGGCACTACCCCTTACTTTGATTCAGCAACAAATAAAATTATTTGGAATTTAGGAACTTTACCAACAACAGCCGGTCACCCTGAATATATATATGCAGATTTAAGCTTTACTCTTGATGTTACTTCAGATTGCAATACGATTCTAAATTCAGGTTGTAATCCAGAAGTTACTTTAGAAACAGGGGTTATAACTGGAACTGGAACTATCTCTGGATCATCATTCACAAAAAACTTTTTTCAAGGATATGATACCTCCATATGTCATTTACCTATAACAGGCTCTATCAAAGTAGCTATAAACACTACTTCATGTATAGCAGCTATGGCTGGTGTAGATCAAATAGCTTCTTGCGGATTAGAATCTGTAACGCTAGCAGCGACTGGATCAGCTGGTTCTTGGTCTGTAGTAAATGGACCTTCTGGTGGTGGAGAAATTTTATCTAATAATACTAGTCAAAGTTCTAATTTTTATAGTCCAAACTATGGTACATATACTTTGAGATGGACAACAACTTGTGGCGCAACCGATGATGTTGTTATTACATTTGCTCCTTGTGAAAACATAAATTTTGATGGAGTAGATGATAACATTAACTTCAAAAACAAATTTGATTTAAGTAATGGCAACTTTAGCCTTGAAGCTTGGATTAAACCAAATAGTTATAATAGTAATACACAAACAATAATTTCAAAACGCAATAGTCCAAATTCATCCGATGGTTATGATTTAAGATTAGTAAATAATATTCTTTCATTCAATTGGAATACTAATTCAATTACAGCAATACATCCTATCGACATTAACAGATGGTATCATGTATCTGTTACTTTTGACGGTACAAATTATAAATTATACATTGACGGAATTGCCGAAAAAACGGGTACTGGTATTAACCCAACTTCGAATAATGCTGATTTTATTATGGGTGCTATGAGCCAAATCAATACAACTCCAAATAATTTTTATAATGGATGGTTAGATGAAGTTCGTATTTGGAATGTATCCTTAACTGTAGACCAAATTCGTCAAACTATGAATCAGGAAATCACATATGACAATAATGGAATTGTACAAGGTTCAATTATACCAAAAAACATCAACGGATTAAGTTGGTCTAATTTAAAAGGTTATTACCAATTGAATTCAAATACCGATATTGATACTGGAAATTTATTAGATATCTCATCAAATTCTGTTAATGGTAAACTTATAAATATTTACACTCAACAAGATGAAACAGCTCCAATACCCTACACCACAAGACTGGATGGAAGTTGGGAGACAGATTCTAATTGGTCTAATTTTTCGGTTTTGGATGTGCCAAATAGTGTTGGTATTGATGGTGTAACAAAAATAGATTGGAACATAGCTATTACATCAAATTTTATTAGCTCTTATGGTAACAAAACACTTTTAGGATTAATTGTAGATACTCGAACATTAAGTATAGCCAATGATTCTAAATTAGAAATTTCAAGTTATTTAAAATTAGATGGTATAATAGATTTAAAAGGATTGTCACAATTAGTACAAACCGCAGGAAGTGATTTAGATGTAAATAGTGCCGGATACATCCAAAAAAACCAACAAGGACAATCCAATTTATTCAATTACAACTATTGGTCTTCCCCTGTAAGCCCGATCAATACAGTAGCTAATAATTCCAACTATTCTATTACTGAGGTAATGAAAGATGGAACGACATCAACACCACAAAACATGAATTGGATTGGTGGTTATAATGGTGCACCAACCGCCCCTCTAAGTATTGCAAGATACTGGTTATTTACATTTGATAATTATTCTAAAGCGTATGCTAATTGGAATCAAATCCGCGAAACCACTCCAATTCGAGTTGGTCAAGGATACACCATGAAAGGAAGTGGTGCCGAAGGCAGCTTGCAAAACTACACTTTTGTAGGTAAACCAAATAATGGGATAATAACTACTAACTCGGTTGCTCCAAATAATTTATTACTAACAGGAAATCCTTACCCTTCCGCTTTAGACGCGAATGCTTTTATACTTGATAATTCTGATTCTATAGATGGAAATCTTTATTTCTGGGAACATTATTCAACTAACAATACCCATGTTTTACGTGATTATCAAGGAGGTTATGCGGTTAGAAATTTAACAGGAGGTGTCGCACCAACCTCAGCTGGTATAGACTATATTAGTGGTTTGGGCACCTCTTCAAGAGGAATTCCAAATCAATTTATTCCGGTGGGACAAGGTTTTTTTGTAACTGGAAAATCAAACGGAAATAGTACAATTGTATTCAATAATGGACAAAGAAGTTTTCATAAAGAAAATGAAACTTCAGTTTCTAACGTTATGTATAAAGTTGCGGAAAATTCTAAAAAAAGTCCTAAGTCAGCTGTAAACAGTAATGATTATATTGCAACAAGCGATAATCTAAAAAGAATTCGTTTGGGTTATAATGCTAACAACATGTACCATAGACAAGTTCTACTAGGCTTTATGAATGAAAAAGCAACTAGTGAAATTGATTATGGATACGACGGATTCAATAAGGATAATTTTTCAAATGATATGTATTTATTGAATGGAAATAGACAATTAGTAATCGAGGGAGAAGGTTATTTCGATATAAATGCTTCCTACCCTATTGGCGTTAAAGCAAGTGTTAATGGAAAAGTTTCTTTTATGATTGACGCAATAGAAAATTTTGACAATCAACAACCTGTATTTATTTATGATAGTTTAACGGACACCTACCATGACATTAGAACCCAATCGTTCGATGTTACTATCCCAGTTGGAAAAGACAACAGTCGATTCTTCCTACGATTCAAAGACAAAACATTAAGTGTGAATAAAAACATTGCCTCTGATAATGAAATTAAAATAACACACATTCAAAATGGAAATACTTTAGTAATCAACAATCAAATATTAGATGTGAGCGTAGAAAAAGTAACTCTATTCAACCTCCTAGGACAATCTGTTGTTTCTTGGAAAACAGAAAATTTAAATCAACAAAATATTCAATTACCAATAAACACCGAAAATGCTGGAGTTTATATTGTAAAATTAAAAACTACAAACGGTGAATTAAGTAAAAAAATTATTATTAACTAACTTTACGATTGACTGATTATTATGAAAAATTTAACCCGTTAATAAATTTAATATTCTATTAATTTTTTACATTTGATTATAATTTTTGGATTACTCCAAAATATCAAACAAACAATAAAAATTTAAATCAAAGAAAATGAAAAAAATAATCACCCTTGTAGCAATTGCTTTATTTACAATTAGTGCTAACGCACAACAAACAAAGCCTGCTGTAAAAGAAGCTGCTAAAACAGAAGACATGTCAAAATGCAAAATGAAAGATCCTAAAAAATGTTCGAAAGAGGAAATGGCAAAAAGCAAAAAAGACGGTAAAAAATGTTGCGCTAAATAAGAATAACTATTCTTTATAAAAACAAAAATGCTTCGAAATTTCGAAGCATTTTTGTTATATATTTAGGTCAGAATTAAACCAAAGCAGTTTTCAAACCTTCAAAATCGACTAAAAGTTGTTCGCCTGAAATTAAATTTTTCAAAGCAAATTTACCTTCATTCATTTCCGTTTCGCCAACGATAACCGCAAAAGGAATCCCGCGTTTATCCGCATGCTGAAACTGTTTTCCCACCTTCACATTATCCGGATATAATTCTACTTTTATTCCAAAACTTCGCAATTGCGTTATGGCTTTCATCGAATAAAACGCTTCTTTTTCGCCATAATTTATAAACAATGCTTTTGAAGTTGAAGTCACCGTTTCTGGAAATAAATTCAATTCTTCGATAACCAAATATATTCGGTCTAAACCAAAAGAAATTCCAACACCACTCATGTCTTTCAATCCGAAAATTCCAGTCAAATCATCGTATCTTCCGCCACCACCAATAGAACCCATGGCAACTTGTTTGGGCGGAGCCACTTCAAAAATAGCACCCGTATAATAATTCAATCCGCGAGCAAGAGTTACGTCTAAATCTAAAATGGCTTTATTTAAACCTAGATTTGAGACATTGTCGCATATAAAACGCAATTCTTCAACGCCTTTCAACCCTTCTTCGGAAGCGGCTAATAATGCGGAAAGTTGATCTATTTTCTCCGAAATGGTTCCCGTAAAATTAAATAACGGCTGTACTTTTTCGATTGCCGATTCCGAAATTCCTTTTTCGATCATTTCCTTTTTCACGCCGTCCTCGCCTATTTTGTCGAGTTTATCTAAGGCAACCGTAAAATCGATCAATTTGTCTTTGGCACCAATAACTTCGGCAATTCCCGAAAGAATTTTTCGGTTATTGATTTTGATGATCACACCTTCTAATCCTAATTGGGTAAAAACCGAATCGTACAATTGTACTAATTCTACTTCTTGCCACAAGGATTTTGAACCCACAACATCGGCATCACATTGAAAAAATTCTCTAAAACGTCCTTTTTGTGGACGATCCGCGCGCCAAACCGGTTGTATTTGATACCGCTTAAAAGGAAACTCAATTTCACTTTGATGCTGAACTACATAACGAGCAAAAGGAACAGTTAAATCGTAGCGCAACGCTTTCTCAGAAATACTTGAAGTCAGTTTATTGCTTTCTTTATTTTGCAATAATGCAGCATCTGCTTTCGCCAAATAATCACCGGAATTCAAAATTTTAAAAATCAAACGATCGCCTTCTTCACCGTATTTTCCCATCAAGGTTTCGGAGTTTTCGAAGGATGGAGTTTCTATAGGTTGAAAACCAAATTTCTCAAAATTGCTTTTGATAATTGCTATTATATATTGACGTTTTGCCACCTCAGCGGGTGAAAAATCTCTTGTTCCTTTTGGAATGCTTGGTTTCTGAGCCATTTTATTGAATTACGAATTACGAATTACGAATTTCAAAAATAAAATCGATTTATTAAAAATCGTAATTCGTAATTTGATATTCGTAATTCTCGCTACAAATATCTTGTTTTTAAAATAAATATCAACTCTTCTAAAGCAAACTTGTAACAAAAATTGTATTTTCGTGTCAAATAAGTACTATGTTTAAATTATTCCGCGAAAACGTCCGAATTGCAATGGGTTCTATTAGAACACAATTGCTGCGCACCATACTTACCGTGTTGATTATCGCCATTGGGATTACGGCTTTGGTCGGGATTTTGACCGTGGTTTCGGCTTTGGAAAACACCATTTCCTCCGATTTTGCTTCGATGGGCGCTAATACTTTCAACATTAATCAATACGAAAACACTTCACGACGACGTGGCGGTGAGGAAAGAGAAATAATAAATCCTATTATTTCCTATCCTGAAGCGGTGATGTTTATGAACAAATACAAATATCCGCTTACCGAAACTTCCGTTTCATTTACGGCAACTTCTGCTGCCGAAGTAAAATATGAAGCCACGAAAACGGATCCCGAAAACACTATCGTAGGAGTAGACGAGCACTTCTTAACCAACTCCGGTCTTGAAACCAGTTTGGGTAGAAACTTCACCGGATTTGACATTCAAAATAACAGTTATTCGTGTATTGTAGGTTCCGATTTTCAAAAAGGTTTGCTCAAAGACATGAACCCAATCGATAAGATAATTTCGATTCGTGGTGCCAAATTCAAAGTCATTGGCGTGCTAAAAGAGAAAGGTTCCACCTTTGGCAACAGCCAAGATTTAAGAGTTTTAATACCTATTCAGGTAGCGCGTTCCTTGTTTACGGCACCCAAAATAAATTATACCATGAGCATCATGGTTGCCAAAAAAGAAATGCTCGATCAAGCGATTGACGACGCCAATAATACCATGCGAAGAGTTCGAAAATTGAGTCCGGTACAAGACAATAATTTTGCCGTTGTTCGAAGCGATGATCTTATTAACCGGATTCTCGGCATTACAAAATACCTAGGAATGGCTTCGTGGCTCATCGGAATCATTACGGTTTTGGGATCTTCCATCGCTTTGATGAATATCATGATCGTTTCGGTTACGGAACGCACGCGCGAGATTGGCGTTCGAAAAGCTTTGGGAGCCAAAAGAAGTACAATCGCTTTTCAGTTTTTTATAGAAACCTTATTAATTGGTCAATTAGGCGGTTTAGTGGGAATTATTTTCGGAATCGCAATAGGTTTTACTTTAGCAACAGCCATGAGTTTTGTATTTGTAATTCCTTGGGGCGCAATTATGGCGGCATTTATAACCAGCTTTATAGTTGCCGTAGTTTCTGGATTATATCCTGCAATTAAAGCCGCTTATTTAGACCCAATTGAAGCGTTGCGATACGAATGATTACAGATTTCAGGTTGTAATTTTGAAAAATCTATTTTTTTGCTTCCCTACAAAACCTGAAGTCTGCAACCTGTAATCTGCTAACTGTTACCTGAATTCTGCTTTAATCATTCTATCATTTCCGTAAATATCTTTGCGTAATTCGATGTTTTTGAAATTCATTTTTTCCAGTAAATCAACTGTTTCTTTTCCTAAATACTGATTGATTTCGAAGAACAATTGTCCGTTTTGAGATACGTTTTTCTGAGCCAATTCGGCTATTTTTCTATAAAAAATAAGCGCGTCATTATCATCTACAAAAAGAGCTAAATGCGGTTCATTGTCCAAAACATTTTTCATAATTTCCTGTTTTTCCAATTCCCGAACATAAGGCGGATTCGAAACAATACTATCAAATTGCTGTTCTAAATCTTCAGTTTCCAAAATATTTCTTTCTAAAAAAGTAACGTTAACGCTATTGATTTCGGCATTTTTTTTGGCTGTAGCCAAAGCTTTTTCAGAAACATCAATCGCAAAAACTTCTGCATTCAAAATATTTTTAGCTAAAGAAATCGCGATGCAGCCACTTCCGGTTCCAATATCTAGGATTTTTAGCTTTTGGCCCTTGGCTTTTGGATCTTGTCTCTTGGTTCTTAACTTCTGACTTTCTATAATCCATTCCACCAATTCTTCAGTTTCTGGCCTTGGAATCAAAACGTTTTCATTCACTTCGAAATCTAAGCCATAAAAACTGGTTTTTCCTAATAAATATTGAACTGGAATCTCCTTTTTTAATTGTTTTAAAATCGAATTCCATTCCTGAATTGCTTCATCCGAAAATGTCAAATCCGGATTCAAAGCCAAATCAATTCTTTTCAAATGCTGCTTTTCTTCCAATATTAAATAGAAGAAACTCTCCGCTTCGCCAGCATCGTAAATTGGCGTCAGTTCTTGAATAAATTGGGTTCTATATTCTTTTATTTTCATACTTTAATTATCACTTTTTATTTCAACATTCGTTTTTCAAAATTGAATATTCAACCTTCAAAAAAATAAAAATTTTGAAAAACGAATTTTGAAGAACGAATTTTGAACTTTTACAATTCCTTCAACATCCAAACCGGGCAAGAAACGTGACCCGTACTTCCCATTGGTGAACAAATATATTCGAAACCTGATTTTTTATACAGTTTTTGGGCGTCGTGCATAAAAGGCATGGTTTCGAGATAACATTTTTCGAAACCAAAATCTCGCGCACTTTGCAAACATATTTCCATCATTTGACTTCCAATTCCCAAACCTCTTGTTTCGGGTAAGAAATACATTTTTTGCAATTCGCAAATAGTTTTAGCTTCATTTTCGAGTGGCGCAATTCCGCATGCGCCCACAATTCGACCCTTATTTTCAACCACAAAATAAGCGGATTGCGGCTTATTGTATTCCTCAAACATTAAATCTAAATACGAATCGGCATAAGCAGTTCCCACTTTTGGAATATTCAATTCGTCAAAAACGTCTCTTATTAATTGTGCAACCTCGGGGTTGTCCTTTTTTTCGATTTTCCGAATGAGCCAGTTTTTCATGTGTAGAAATGCTTATTTTGGATACAAAAATAGAAATTGTTTGTTGTTATTTTCCAAAGATTCAAAACTAAATAAAGATAAAACCGAATTGAATTACAATTAGATATTCAACACAGATTTCTCAAATTATCACAGATCAATTTGTGAAATCTGTGTTGAAAAAAGGAAAACAAATCCGAAACGCAAAAATCATTACTTTTGTTGCTGTGAATATACAGGAAAAATACATCCGCCGCTGCATCGAATTAGCCAAAAATGGTTTGGGAACTACGTATCCAAATCCTTTGGTGGGAAGCGTAATTGTGCATAATGACAAAATCATTGGCGAAGGCTGGCATAAAAAATCCGGCGAACCACATGCCGAAGTGAATGCCGTAAATTCGGTAAAAGACAAGTCATTATTGAAAGAATCCACCATTTATGTGAGTCTAGAACCTTGCAGCCATTTTGGAAAAACGCCTCCGTGTTGCGATTTAATTATCGAAAATAAGATTCCTAATGTGGTTATAGGAACCGTAGATCCTAATATAAAGGTGGCTGGAAATGGAATTAAAAAATTAATTGCCGCTGGCGCCAATGTCAGTGTTGGCTTTCTTGAAGCCGAATGCAACGAATTGAATAAACGTTTTTTTACTTTTCATAAAAAGAAAAGACCGTATGTGATTTTGAAATGGGCAGAAAGTCAAGATGGATTTATTGCTCCTTTGGAGATTCTTCGCAAGGCTCTGAATGAAAACGAACCCAAACCAGTTTGGATAACCAATGAATTTTCGCGACAATTAGTACATAAATGGCGAAGCGAAGAACAAGCCATTCTTGTAGGAACGAATACCGTTATCGACGACAATCCAAAATTGGACGTAAGAGATTGGAAAGGAAATAATCCAACACGAATCGTTTTAGATCCCAAAAATCGTATTCCGAAAGACTATACTATTTTTGACAATCAAATAAAAACTATAATTATTTCAGGCTCAATTTTGTCAACCAATCAAGAAAATGTTAACTTTGAAGTAATCGATTTCGAACAAAATACTGCGCAACAAATTTTACACGTTTTATACAAACACCAAATACAATCCGTTATTATTGAAGGCGGCAGACAAACTCTGCAGACTTTTATTGACAAAAATATTTGGGACGAAGCACGAATATTTAAAGGAAATAACTACATCGAAAACGGAACCAAAGCGCCAATTATTACTTTGAAAAATATTGAAAAACATTCAATAAGCAACGACGAACTTATAATAGCAAGGAATCATGATTAATACTATCATATTTGATTTTGGAGATATTTTTATCAATTTAGATAAACAAGCAACTATTAATGGCTTGAAGAAATTGGGGTTGTCTGATTGGAACGAGGATTTAAGTCAACTGAATGTACAATTCGAAAAGGGACAAATCTCACGAGAAAATTTCCTGCTTGGTATTCAAAAACAAATTCCAAATGCTTCTATAGATGAAATCCTAGAGGCTTGGAATGCTATTTTACTCGATTTCCCTTTATATAGATTGGAATTTGTGCAAAAACTTTCAAAAAAATACCGTTTATTTTTATTAAGTAATACTGATTCTATTCATATCGACACTTTCGAGCAAGAAAATGGCGTTTCTTTTTACAGTGATTTTTACCAATGTTTTGAAAGAGTTTATTTTTCATATGAAATGGGAATGAGAAAACCTGATGCTGAAATTTACACCTATTTAATAAAAAAATACGATTTGTCTGAAAAGCGAACTTTATTCGTAGATGATAAAAAAGAAAATACGGACGCTGCACAATTGTTAGGATTACATGTTTGGAATTTGCAGGTTGGTCAGGAAGATGTCGTTGATCTTTTCGACAAAAAAATAATTTAAAATCAATCCGTTTGGAATTGAAAGACACTTATAAAACGATCGCATTTTCTTCGCCTGAAACCCTTTTTAAGGAAAAAAGCAGCAAGTTCTTTGGCTATGCTTATCCAATTCAATCCGAAACCGAAGTAAAACCCATCATCGATGGTTTACGAAAACAACATCCGCATGCGGTGCATTATTGTTACGCCTATCAAATAGGTGCCGAATCAATAATCTACAGAGCCAACGACGACGGAGAACCAAGCAACAGCGCTGGAATGCCAATTTATGGACAAATACAATCCTTTGACCTCACTAATATATTGATTGTAATAGTTAGGATATTTGGCGGAACAAAATTAGGTGTTGGCGGATTAATTACCGCTTACAAAACATCGGCACAAATAACTCTTGAAGCTTCGGAAATAATCGAAAAAACAATTGATACTCGTTTTATTGTTTCTTTTGATTATAAAAATATCAATAAAGTAATGCGCGTTATCAAGGAAAAAAACATTGAGATTATCAATCAAAAAATGGAAATGAGTTGCGAAATCGAAATTATAACCCGAAAAAAAAATGCCGAAATGGTATTTAAAATCTTTAATTCGATGTTTGAAATTGAAGTAAAAAAACTTTAAAATACATAAAAATTCTCAAAAATTTGTATTTACAACGACGAAAAACGTCATTAATCGATACTATCAAGAATGTCTAAAATGTATTGAGGTGGACTAACAGGTTTACCCGTTTTCATATCAACAAAAACCAAAATTGAATTAGCTATTGTTAACAACTCCCCCTCTTGATTATATAACTCATAGTCAAAATCAATCTTGACAGAAGTCCTGTTCTTTAAGATCGTTTTTAAAGTTAAGAGTTCGTCATAACGAGCTGGTTTTTTATAATTCATTGTCAAAGAAACAACAGGGAGCATAATACCGTTTTCTTCCATCCATTTATACGAAATCCCTTTGTTTCTAAGCCATTCAACTCTTCCCATCTCAAAATATTGGGCATAATTTCCGTGATAAACCACTTGCATTTGGTCCGTTTCTGAATAACGAACACGTATTTGAATTTGATGATAATTCATTTATTTATAATTAAAATTTTAAATTTAAAACGCCTCATACAAAAATATTTTATAAAAAATAAATGCAAAATATTTTTTTTTAGATAATTTTATTCACATATTTGTTACTTCGAAAAATAGCAGTAATACAACCTCATTTTTCTTCAATTTTATAATACAAAACCAAAAATATTTAACTAATTTCATGAATAAGACTGCACAATCAGTTTGGGAAAACTGTCTCTCTTTTATAAAAGACAATATTGCCGACCAAGCTTACAAAACTTGGTTCGAGCCAATTAAATCCGTTGAACTAACTGATAACGCTTTATACATTCAAGTTCCTAGTAAATTTTTCTACGAATGGCTAGAAGAACATTATGTTAAATTATTAAAAGTTGCACTAACAAAAGAACTCGGAAAAAACGCAAAGTTACTCTATAAAATCAAAATGGAAAACACTTATGGCAACAAACAACCGTATACGGAACAATTGCCTAGTGCCAATCGTGTGCCTATGAAAACACAAGATGTTGATGCACCGTTTAAAAATCTTAATCCAGAGTTAAGAAATCCTTTTGTAATTCCGGGAATACGAAATTTAAAAATCGAATCTCAACTTAATGCAAATTATAGTTTTGATAATTTTCTAGAAGGAGATTCTAATAGATTAGCTCGTTCTGCAGGTATGGCTGTAGCCAATAAACCAGGAGGAACATCCTTTAATCCATTATTGATTTTTGGAGGAGTTGGATTAGGTAAAACCCATTTAGCTCATGCCATTGGAGTTGAAATAAAAGATAAATATCCTGAAAAAACGGTACTGTATATTTCTGCAGAAATTTTTACCCAACAATATATTGATTCAGTTAAGAAAAATAATAGAAATGATTTTATTCATTTTTATCAACTTATTGATGTTTTAATCATTGATGATGTTCAATTCCTTTCCGGAAAATCAGGAACCCAAGATGTATTTTTCCATATTTTCAACTATTTACACCAAAATGGGAAACAGGTAATCTTAACTTCGGATAAGGCACCAGTTGACATGCAAGATATAGAACAACGATTATTATCCCGTTTCAAATGGGGATTGTCGGCAGAATTGCACCAACCGGATTATGAAACTAGAATTTCTATCTTGAAAAATATTTTATATCGAGATGGCGTAGAAATTCCAGAAGAAATCATTGAATATGTTGCTAGAAATATCAAATCTAATGTTCGCGAACTTGAAGGCGCTATCATTTCTTTGATCGCGCAATCGTCATTTAATAAAAAAGAAATCAATATTGAACTTGCAAAAAATGTAGTAGAGAAATTTGTAAAAAATGTTAAAAGAGAAATTTCTATTGATTACATTCAAAAAATTGTTTCAGATTATTTCCAATTAGATTTAGAAACACTTCAATCAAAAACTAGAAAAAGGCATATTGTACAAGCTAGACAATTAGCCATGTTTTTTGCTAAGAAATTTACCAAAGCTTCCTTAGCAAATATAGGTTCTCAAATTGGTGATCGCGATCATGCTACCGTATTACATGCGTGTAAAACAGTTGATAATCTTGTTGCAACCGACAAACAATTTAAAAAATTCGTAGAAGACATCAATAAGAAACTTACCTTATAACACTTTATGTCCATCAAGATTTTAATGGTTTGCTTAGGTAATATTTGTCGTTCACCACTTGCCGAAGGAATATTAGCATCCAAACTTCCTGAAAAAAAATTCACCGTAGATTCAGCAGGTACTGGATCTTGGCACATTGGCCATTCGCCCGATGAGCGATCTATTGCTACAGCAAAAAAGAACGGTCTGAATATTTCTAATCAAAAAGGAAGACAATTCGCCACAACCGACTTTGATACTTTTGATTATATTTACGTAATGGATAAATCAAATTTTAAGGACGTAATTCAGCTCGCAAAATCTTTCGAACATGAAAGCAAAGTTCAACTTATATTAAACGAATTATTTCCTAATGAAAACGTAGACGTTCCAGATCCTTATTATGGTTCTCCCGACGGATTTAATTCAGTTTACACAATGCTTGATGAAGCTTGTGATATAATTGCCGAAAAATTATTAGAAAAATACCCTTAAATTTATTGTTTTCAACTTTTCAAATTACATTAATTGATTAAGATAATTTGAATATAAAGAACAAAAATACAGCCATGAAACCAAACTCTTTTTTAGGAAAAATATATTTAATTCCAACCACTTTAGGCGAAGGAGATCCTATGGATGTTTTGCCACATACTGTAAAAAGAGCCATTGACTTCATAGATGATTATATTGTAGAGAATGAAAAAACGGCGCGAAAATTCATAAAAAGTATTCATCCCGAAAAAGTTCAAGCTACCTTGCGATTGAGTGCCTTGAATAAACACACCCAAGTATCAGAACATACACAAATGATACAAGCTTGTCTAGAAGGCAAAAATATTGGATTAATGAGCGAAGCAGGTTGTCCTGGCGTAGCTGATCCTGGTGCTGTTATTGTAAAACTAGCACACGAAAAAGGAATTCAAGTTGTACCATTAGTAGGACCCTCTTCAATATTATTAGCGATTATGGCCTCAGGAATGAACGGACAAAGTTTTGCTTTTAACGGTTATATTCCAATTGATAAAGCGGAGAAAAAGACAGCTATAAAAAATTTAGAAAAATTATCTCAAGACAAAAACCAATCTCAGATTTTCATTGAAACTCCATTTAGAAATAACAAAATGCTAGAAGATATTCTACAAACTTTGAATCCTTCAACCTATCTTTGTATTGCATCCGATATAACTTTGCCTACGGAATATATCAAAACGATGCGAGCTGCCGATTGGAAAAAAACAAAAATCGATTTACATAATCGCCCTACAATTTTCATTATACATAAAATATAAACACATCTATAAATTCGAATTAATGAATTTATAGATTAAATAAAAACGGCTTTAAAAATATAATTTTAAAGCCGTTTATTATATAATAATTATAAAACTACTAATCTATACTTGCATCACTATCCGCTACTATAAAGGAAGTGTCATACCCACCAAATCTTTTGATATAACTCCTTATTGATGTTCCGTATGCATCTTTTAAATAACGTTTTCCGCTACTTCTAAAATATTTTTTCACTGAACCTACACCCCCTAAATGGGCTGCAGCCAATATTCCAGATTCGGTAATCTTGACTCCGTTTAAAAGGGTTCCATCGTATTTTTCGATAACTTCCTTCAATTCCCATTTGTTTTTTGATAAAAGAGCAACGAATGCTTTTTCTTGCAGTTTGGGGCTATTCAAAAACGAAGAACTATTATTTACACCAACAGATTTTAAGGTTTCTATACCAAACTGGTATTTACCCATACAACCTAAAGTATTAATTTTTTTATATTCTCCTTGAGATTCTTTGAAGCCAATTGCTTCTTTGTAGCCAATAAAGAATTTCCCAGTAAAAGGAACATTCATATTAATATAATCATTTTGTTTTTGAGATGGGTATAAGTATTGTGCTCCATCTTTGTCAGTTGCCAGAAACCAGCGGTTGGAATCTAAATCAAAAGGTTTAAAACCTAAGCTTAAAAAAGCAATAATAATAGTCAAACTTGTATAAAAAGACCATTTCTTTATCATAAATTGTTTTTCTTCAAAACGCTGTCCCGTTAAGAAATTTCTACCCGCAAATATACAACAAAAAATACAAAGCTGAAAATCAAGTCATTAAAGTTAATTATAAATATAAAATGAAAAAATAAAATCAGCCGTAAGCCTAGTATCCAAAGGTTTATATTAAAAATTTAATTTTTTAAAATTTTAAAAAAAATGTGGAAAGGTGTGGATTTTAAATGCTATTTTAAGTTGAATTTAAAGAAAAAACGTCTACTTTTTCAGATTTTAGGCATGAAAGTGATGTTTATTCCCCGTTATTTTTTCAAAAAATCACTTTTTATTCAAATTTGTTTTTTATTGATAAATACAAATTGAAAATTTACGGAAAAAAAAACAGAATTTATAATGGATTTTAAGGGTTATAAATTATCTTTTTACACCTTGTTTACTTATCCATTCCGAATATTTTCTAGCGTTTTTTGTATGCTCTTCAAAAGTAGCTGCAAATTCATGATAACCAAAATGCTCTACGCTAGCACAAAAATAGATATAGTTATTTTTTTCAGGATTTAGTACGGCGTCAAGTGCAGTGATATCTGGCATTGCAACTGGTCCTGGAGGAAGTCCTAAATTAACATAGGAGTTATATGGTGACTTGATAAGCAAGTCCTTATAGAAAACTCTTTTAATGACTTGATCAAAATCATTCGAATTCTTCTTAATTGCAAAAATAACTGTAGGATCTGCCTGAAGTGGCATTCCCAATCTCATACGGTTTAAATAAGAACCCGCAATTCGAGGACGTTCGTCTTTTTTAACAGATTCTTTATGAACAATAGATGCCAAAATTGTCGCTTGAATTGGTGTTAATCCCTGTTTTTGGGCTTTTGCAATTCTATCTTTATTCCAAAAAATATGATATTCTTTAATCATTTTATCGCGGAATTTTTCGGCTGAGGTGTTCCAATAAATTTCATAAGAATTCGGAATAAACAATGTCAGAATATTTTCTTGGTTGAAACCGTTTTTTTTTAGAAAAATAGAATCTTTAAACGATTTCATTAATGACAAACTATCGGCTTCAATTTGCGTCGCTACTCTACCCGCAAGATTCTCTACTCTTTCTTGATTATTGAAAGCCAAGTTTACTGGAACATTTGAGCGTAAAGATTTTACCAACTCATAACTATTCATTCCCTTAATGAATAAAAACCGCCCAGGCTTTATGTTATCTGGATAACTTCTTTTTTTGGCAACCATTTCAAAACGATCCATATTAGTCACAAAAGGCTCAATGATTTTCTTTACGTCTTCGTAATTAGATCCTGTTGGTACATAAACATATAATTCCTTTTGGGTAAATTTTGTGTTATCTGAAAAGATTTGTTGTGCCAAAATAAAACCGTAAATCAATAATGCCGATATTAAAACAACAGATCCTATTGTTATTATTTTCTTTAAATTCAAAACTAATTATTTTTAAAATTGTTACGTCAGTTCGCTGACGCCCGTGGGATTAGTAAGTAATTGAAAAATGGCTTCGTCTTTATATACTCCGTTTACTAGATTCCAGTCTTTTTTTATTCCAATTATTTGAAAGCCAAATTTAGTAAAAAGAGCCATACTAGCCTTATTTTCTGTACCAATATTTGCATATAATTGATGCACATTTAAATGATGAAAAGCATACTGAATCAAAAGTTGTAACGCTTCGGAACCAATATTCTTGTTTCTATTTTCGCTACTTTGAATTACAATACCCACGCCTGCCCTGTTGTTCTTGGGGTCAAAATCGAATAAATCGATTAATCCTATCGCCGGAAAATCTTCATCTTGACAAATCGCCAAGCGCAATTGTTTGGCTTCATAAATATCCTGATGGGCATTTTCGAGATATTGTTTCACCAAAAACCGGCTGTAAGGTGTTTGTGTATTGCTCACTTCCCAAATACTTTTGTCGTTTTCCATAGCATAAATAAACTCCAAATCATTGGGCTCGAGTGCTCGGAGGTAAATATTTTCGCCTTTTAGTGTGATCATTATGATGAATTACGAATTTGAAATTATGAATTACGAATTGACTTCTGAATAGAACCTATTATTTTCAATAGCTCTTCTACATCCTTCAATAAATCATCCGATTGTTCGATTGTTAAATAATCAGAATCTCTCAAAAGTCTAATCCAATATTTAGACTCTCTAGTTTCTTTGTAAGAAATAGTAATCTTGGCAAAAAAATCTGCTTTTGATTGACCACCAATTGCTTCTTCTATATTTGCACCAACGGAAGTCCCACTTCTTAATAATTGTTTAGATAAAACAAATTCTTTTTTTTCTTGAACTAAATATTTATAAACTTTAATAATCCTCAACGCGAAATCATAACTTTTAGATTGAACTACATTTTCTGATTTCATAATTCGTAATTGTTAATTCGTAATTATTTTTATTTCTCCTTTAAACACAAATTCCGCTGGGCCTTTCAAGAAAACATTAGTAAACTGGTCATCGTTTTTATCAAAGGAAACTTCTAATTTTCCACCTTCTACGTTCAAATGAATGGAGGTTGCATTAGTCTTACCGGTAACATTCATAGCAATTGCAGCAGCAGTAGCGCCAGTTCCGCAAGAAAGTGTTTCGTCTTCAACTCCTCTTTCATAGGTACGAAGCGAGAAAGTATCGTCGTTAATCTGTTTTACAAAATTGACATTACTTCCTACTTTTCCGTATAATTCGCCGTAACGAATGGCAGCTCCGTTTTCTTTTATATTGTAATTTTCTAAATCTTCTACTATCTGCACATGATGCGGCGAACCTGTATTTAGAAAGACATAATCTTCCGCAATTTTCACAGAAGCAACATTAATCATTTGTAAAGAAACTTGTCCTTTTTCAGTAACTGTGGCATGATGCAAACCATCGGTGGCAATAAAAGTACAGCTGTCGCTAATCACTTTCAGCTTTTTGGCGAAAGCCACTAAACAACGACCGCCATTGCCACACATCGAACTTTGGTTTCCGTCGGAATTGTAATAAACCATTTTGAAGTCGGTTTCAGAATCATTTTCTAAAAGAATAAGTCCATCACCTCCAATTCCGAAACGTCTGTCACACAAATATGAAATAAGTTGTACATTGTCTTTTGGAAACAAATTAGATCGATTGTCAATCATCACAAAATCATTTCCGGTTCCTTGGTATTTATAGAATTCTATCTGCATTTTATTTTTATTGTGATGCACAAAAGTACAAATATTAATGATACGTTAAAGATTGTTAAACGAGAGTTAAACTGTTTTTTTGAAATATCAAAAATACTAACTTTACGTTGTAAATTCTTAAATAACGAAACAATTATGAAACGATTTTCAAGCCTTTTTTTGGTATCATTATTAAGCGGAGCTACTACACTTGGCGCTTATAAATTATTATTTGACAACAATGGCTATTTTTCAAGTAACAAAAATTCAGTTGTAACTTTAGCTCCAAATTCTTACGGAAAGCAAGTGGGATTATCAGCAGAAAATGTTGATTTTACCGAAGCCGCCGAAAAAACAATTCACACGGTTGTTCACGTAAAAAATGTTTCGCGTACCACCGTTTCGAATCCGATTTTGGAATATTTTTATGGATTTAAGGGAGGACAATCCCAAGAGCAAATTGGCACAGGATCGGGGGTAATTATTTCCGAAGATGGATATATTGTCACCAATAATCATGTAGTAAAAGATGCTACTGAAATTGAAATCACGTTAAACAACAAGAAATCCTATACGGCAAAACTAATTGGAACCGATTCGAAAATGGACATTGCTTTGTTGAAAATCAATGCCAATGAGAAGTTGCCTTATACGGCTTTTGCCAATTCTGATTCGGTACGAATTGGCGAATGGGTTTTGGCGGTTGGAAACCCTTACAATTTAACTTCGACGGTTACAGCAGGTATTATTTCGGCGAAAGCCAGAAACTTAGACACCAGTGGTATTCAATCATTTATACAAACCGATGCTGCTGTAAATCCAGGAAATAGTGGTGGCGCCTTAGTAAATACTCGAGGTGAATTAATAGGAATCAATACTATGATTTCATCACCAACAGGAAGTTATACGGGTTACTCCTTCGCTATTCCTTCGAATATTGCTCGAAAAATAATAGAAGATTTAATGGAATTTGGAAATGTGCAAAGAGGAGTACTTGGTGTTGAAGGTGGAGAATTAAATGCATTAGCTGCAAAAGAATTAGGCGTTCAAGAAACACAAGGATTTTACATAAAAAAAGTAACAAAAAAATCAGGTGCCGAAAAATCAGGACTTACAAAAGGTGATATTATTATAAAATTAGACAACCAAAATATTGCCACGTTTGCAGATCTCTCAGGTTATATCAATACCAAAAGACCAAATGATAAAGTGGAAGTAACTTTCATTAGAGACGGGAAAAACAAAGTCGTTCCAGTAGTTTTGAGCAAAAAAGAGTTTCTGAACACGGAATTTAAAGGCTTAGAATTAGAGAATATCGATGCTGCGGACAAAACTAAATTCCGATTGGATTATGGTGTAAAAATAAAAGCTATTACTAACGAAAACCTAAAACAATATCAAGAGGAATTAATGGGAAATATTATCATTAGTATTGACAATGTAAAAGTAAAAGATCTTGAATCAGTTTCGAAACTTTTAAATAACAAAGAAGAAAATCAAAGTATGCGATTAGAAATGATCAATAAAAACGGCGAAATTATTCGTATAATAATCTAGAATTCATAAATTTAATTATAACACAAAATCCGTTTCAAAATTTTGAAACGGATTTTTTTATTTAGAACTATTTACAGATAATACTTTAACATTATTCAAAAGAAAAGGTAATTACAAACATAAAGCCTACTATCTGAAATGAGCTTTTAATAATCTATTCCTTTTGTTTAGTCAAATAATAAATAGGAATTCCTATCAACATGATAAAAACACCCCAACCACAAGTACTTGGTTTGGTATACAACAATGTAATTCCAATAGCACAAGCAATAATAATATAAAGTGCAGTAACAAATGGATACCCAAAAGCTTTATATGGTCTTTCAACATTAGGCATTTTCTTGCGTAGAATAAAAATTCCGTAAATAGTAAGGATATAAAATATCAAAACGATAATCACAACAAAATCTAATAAATCGCCATATTTTCCTGTCAAACACAAAGCCGAGGCCCAAAAACATTGCATCCATAATGCCCAAGCAGGAACACTAGCACCATTAAGATCAGCTGCTTTTTTAAAAAACAAACCATCTTTTGCCATCGTATAATACACTCTAGCTCCTGCCATAATCAAGCCATTATTACAAGCAAAAGTCGAAATCATAATCATAACGGCGATGATTAAAGTACCAATGTTTCCGAAAATATTTTGCGAAGCCACTACAGCCACACGATCGGATTCGGCCATAGCGATATCTTGTAACGGAACAACCGCCAAATACATCACATTGGCCAAAATATAAATACAACTTACAATCAAAGTTCCTAGAAATAAACTCAATCCCACATTCCGTTTCGGATTCTTGATTTCGCCTGCTATAAAAGTTACACCTTCCCAAGCCACACTTGAAAACAACGAACCTACTAAAGCCGCTGACATTGCCGAAACCAAAGCCATTCCACTAATAGGAAGCCAAGATCCGCTTGCAACAAGCATCGATTTTGAGGCCCAAGCATTAGTCCAATTGGCATCCCAAACATCAGCTTTGGCAGCTAAGAAACCAAAAATTATCAATCCAAAAATGGACACAATTTTAATGACTGTCAAAACAGTTTGCAAAATTTTACTGTTTTTCACCCCACGGCTATTGATATAACTCAATAAAATAATAGTAATTATCGAAACGATCTGAGCAGCGTGAAGTTTGAAATCGCCCAATTCAAAAATTATATGTTTTTCGCTAACAGGCGGATATAAATAAGCTGCAAATTTAGAAAAAGCTACTCCTACAGCAGCAATTGTACCCGTTTGTATCACGGCAAAAAAGCTCCAACCATACAAGAAACCAATCAATTTTCCGTAAGCTTCTTTTATATACACATATTGTCCACCCGCTTTAGGAAACATAGCGCTTAACTCGCCATAACTTACAGCGGCAATTACCGTAATAAATCCGGTTAGTACCCACATCGCAATAAGCCAGCCGGCAGAACCTAATTGTCGAACCATATCCGAACTTACAATAAATATTCCCGAACCTATCATCGAGCCCACAACGAGCATGGTTCCGTCGAGTAATCCGAGTTCTCTTTTAAAATGTTCTTGATTGTCGTCTTGCATATTTTTTGGGTTTTGATTTGGTTAAAGATATACTTTTTTTATAAATAGAGAAACAATAGGTTTTAAATAGAAACATAGCTATTATGATTTCGCGCACTCTTTTTTTATATATTTGAGAAATCATCATTATTAATTGAAACTATTATGAATTGGAAATATTCCTTATGTATAATTATTCCTATGAGTATTTTAAGCTGCAAGCCCTCATTAGATGAAACAGCAAATATTAAGAATTTGCTTGAGAAAGAATCAGCTACTTGGCGGTCTGGCGAAAATAAAGCGCATGCCAGTTGTTGGCATATTCAGCCCTATAGCAAAATATTAAGTTCTACACCTGATGGTCAGACTTATGATGTTCCTCCTAATAAAATGGTCGATATTTCTGAAAACAATATAGCTCCAGGAGGAAGTTCTGTAAACTCAAATTATAAAATGAGTATCAACAAAAAATCGGCTTGGGTGAGCCACGATGAAGTTTCTATTTCAAAAGATGGCAAAAAAACGTACTCTCATGAAATTAGACTATTAGAAAAAATAGACCATGAATGGAAATTAGTAGGGCAGTCGATTCACGCATATAAAACCGAATAAAACTTACTATGAAAAAAACAAAATTATTATTAATAGCCTTGCTATTTACAGGAATCATTTGGTCACAAAAATCCAACTCTTTTTCCTTTTCTTTCGATCATACTGCAATATCTGTAAAAGACGTGAATATAGCTGCTGATTTTTATACCAATATCTTAAAACTTGAAGAAGTAGTGAACCGTACAAAAAAACCTGGTATTCGTTGGATTTCATTGGGAGAAGGAAAAGAATTGCACCTTATTTCGACAATCAAAGGAAATATTACTATTACCAAAGCGGTTCATATAGCTTTGAAATGTGCCAACTTTGATACATTTGTAAAATCTCTTAATGATCAAAAAATCGTCTATTCAGACTGGGATGGGGTAGTTAACAAAATCACTATCCGAGCAGATGGGATTAAGCAAATATATTTTCAAGATCCTGATGGATATTGGATTGAAGTAAATAGCGTCTCTAATAATTAACACGAAATAATTACTTACAAAAAAACACTCAAGATAACTTGAGCGTTTTTTTGTAAGTAATAGCGACTCAAACTAAAGGACGCGATTAATTTGAACGAAATTTTTATCATAATATTTCTCTCTAATTGATGAAATAATAACTCCACCACCCGTTGAAGAATGAATAAATTTTATATCTCCATCAACAACTTCAACAACCATCCCAACATGATTAATTCGCCGTGAACCCCTAGTTTTAAAGAAAATCAAATCTCCCTTTTGGGCATTTTCTGTATTTATTTTAACACCGTACGAAGCCATTTCAATTGATGATCTTGGAAGTTGAATATTATAGGCTCCAAAAGTAGAGCACATTAATCCCGAACAATCAAAACCTTCTTTTGTCATTCCTCCTGATCGATAACGTGTTCCAATATTTTCGGAAGCAGTTAAAATCAATTTATCTACAAAAGCAGAATCGTGTTCTTCTGCATTTACACTTTTATCAGAATCTATTTTTACAACTTGATCCTTAGCAATAATTTCTTCTGCTAGTTTTGAAACTTCAATTATTTTCGAACTTCGAATTTTAAGTTCATAACCCACTAGAAGCTCATTTACAATCTTGGGATTTTGTTCTTCTAATTCCTTTACAGAAATACCATATTCTTTTGCAATACCATATTTAGTTTCTTTGGCCAAAACTTTATGAGTCGAAAGCAATTCAATGGTATTAGTTTCAAGTTTTGGTTGAGGCAATATTGTAGTTTCGGTTTTTCTAATGTCCTCTTTAACTACTATACTTATTTTCTGACCTGTTTTTAAAGCTTTTTTTTCAATATCTGGATTTGCTTTTCGTAAATCATCAATAGTAATTTTATATTGTTTAGCAATTGAAAAAAGAGTTTCTTTTGGCAATACTTCATGTGTGATTTCAGTATCTAAATTCTTATTATCAACTGTATTTTTTGTCGAAATAGCAACATCTTTTAATGTTTTTATTGTTTTTTCAGAAGTCACTAAATTAGAATTATCTTGTCCTTTTAGCGGCACTATAATTTTCTGACCTACTTTTAATGCATTATTACCTATTGTTGGATTAGCATTTTGTATATCGGTTAATTTAATCCCATATTGCTTGGCAATAGAAAACAGTGTTTCTTTTGGCAAAACTTCACGAAGCATTCCTTCGTTAGGAATTACAACTTTTTCTGATGTATTTAAAGAAACAACTACTTCTTTTCTAGCAATCGTCTTTTCTGGAATAGTCGTAATTTGAATTTCATTTTTTGGTAATGAATTTGATGCTAGTTTAACAGAATTTATTTGAGGAACATGTATTTTTTCCCCTTGTTTCAATCCTTCATTTTCTAGATTCGGATTAATTTTATATAACTCTTCAACACTAGAATTATATCGTTTAGCAATTCCATATATAGTTTCTTTAGGAAGGACTTCATGAATCGCATCTGGAATAGAATACCCAATTTCGGGAGCAGAAACTAGTTGTTTTTTAAACTTTGTTGGAATTAACAATATCGTTTTAAATTTTATTCCTTTTTTTGCTTTTGGATTTAGTCCATATATTAACGAAGCTTTGACATTGTATTTATCAGCAATTTCGCTAATTGTTTCGCCCTTTTCAACGATATGTTTGATGACTTTTTCTTGAGAAAAAGCACTCATAACGCCAAAAAAAACAAACATTAATATAAAACTAAAATACTTCATAAAATCAATTAAAAATTTCACACCATCAAATCGATACAATCCTTCGAAAAAATATTGTTTTGTTACACTTTAAGCAATAAACACATTTAAAAAAGATAGCTAATTGCGAATTTAAGCTATAAACACCTATTTAGCAATTTTTTGGAAGTATTTATGTTTGCTTTAACAAAATTCATATAGAAGAATGAACTGAATTTCAAACAAAAAGCCTGAGATTATAACTCAGGCTTTTGAAAAAGATTAAAAAATCATACTATTATTTGACTAACAGTTTGTGTGGAGGAGCAAATTTAGTCAAATTGATACCATTCACTGCCGTTTTATATTCCTCAATAGTAGGAGTTCTTCCAAGAATTGTAGATAAAACTACAACTGGAGTAGATGAAAGCAATGATTCTCCTTTTTTACTAGCAGAATCTTCTACTACTCTACCTTGGAAAAGACGCGTTGAAGTTGCTATTACTGTATCACCTTTAGATGCTTTTTCCTGATTACCCATACAAAGGTTACAACCCGGACGCTCTAAATATAACATATTTTCGTATTCTGTACGTGCAACTGCTTTAGGAACATTATCGTTGAATTCGAAACCAGAATATTTCTGTAATATTTCCCAGTCCCCTTCTGCTTTTAATTCATCTACAATATTATAAGTAGGAGGAGCTACAACTAGTGGTGCTTTGAATACTACTTTACCTTCTTGTTCGTCAATATTTTTAAGCATCTGAGCAAGGATTTTCATATCTCCTTTGTGTACCATACAAGAACCGATGAAACCAAGATCTACTTTTTTAACACCTCCATAAAAAGATAAAGGTCGGATTGTATCGTGAGTATATCGTTTAGAAACGTCCACATTATTTACATCCGGATCTGCTATCATTGGCTCAGCAATTTGGTCTAAATCAACTACAACTTCAGCATAATACTTAGCATTTGCATCTGGTCTTAAAGCTGGATTTTCACCAGATATAATCTCAGAGATTCGTTTGTCGGCAATTGCAATCAATCCTTTAAGAACTTGATTTTTGTTATCCATTCCCTTATCTATCATAATCTGTATTCTACTTTTAGCAATTTCTAAAGATTCTATCAAGGCATAATCTTCAGAAATACAAATAGAAGCTTTTGCCTTCATCTCCGCAGTCCAATCCGTAAAAGTAAAGGCTTGATCAGCATTAAGAGTTCCAAGGTGAACCTCAATGATTTTGCCTTGAAAAACGTTTTCTCCACCAAATTGATGAAGCATTTGAGCTTGTGTAGCATGAACCACATCACGAAAATCCATAAAGCCCTTCATTTCTCCCTTGAAAGTAACCTTTACTGATTCTGGAATTGGCATTGAAGCCTCACCAGTAGCAAGTGCAAGTGCAACCGTACCTGAATCTGCACCAAAAGCTACACCCTTAGACATTCTAGTGTGAGAGTCTCCACCTATGATGATAGCCCATTCGCTTACCGTAATATCATTAAGTACTTTATGAATTACATCCGTCATTGAATGATAAATTCCTTTTGGATCACGAGCAGTAATCAAACCAAAGTCATTCATGAATTTCATTAATTTTGGAATATTAGCCTGAGCTTTTTTATCCCATACTGAAGCGGTATGGCAACCCGATTGGTATGCACCATCTACTATTGGCGAAATTACTGTAGCAGCCATAGATTCTAATTCTTGAGCAGTCATTAGACCAGTCGTATCTTGAGAACCCACAATATTAACTTCTACACGAACATCCGAACCAGCGTGTAAAACTTTACCTGGAGTTGTACCAACAGCATTTTTATTAAATATCTTTTCTACAGCCGTAAGACCTTGTCCCTCATGAGATATTTCTTTTGAAGGAGCATATACAAGTGGAGCTTCGATGCCTAAAGTCTTAGCAGCAAATGTTTGAAGTTTTTTACCAAAAACGATAGCATAAGAACCACCCGCCTTTATAAATTCCATTTTCTGAGGAGTAAACGCCTTCGAAATATCTATTAATTCTTTATCACCATTATAAAGTTTCTTTTCTTTTATATTGATTGTAAGAACAGTTCCTGTAGCAACAGAATAGGCTTCTTCAAGAATAGGATCTCCACTTTCGTTTCGAATTACATCTCCATTTTCATCTAATTTTTTAATCCAGTTTTTAAGATCAAGACCAATACCTCCAGTTACATCAACCGTGGTTAGGAATATTGGAGAAATACCATTTGTACCTGCCACAATAGGTGCAAAATTTACAAAAGGAACATAAGGACTTGCTTGTTTTCCTGTCCAAAGCGCCACGTTATTTACACCTGACATCCTTGACGACCCCACTCCCATTGTTCCTTTTTCTGCAATCAACATTACGCTTTTATCAGGATGTTGTGCTTGTAGCGCCTTGATTTCGTCTTGTGCTTGAGGCGTAATCATACATTTACCATGAAGCTCACGATCTGATCTTGAATGTGCCTGATTACCCGGAGATAGCAAATCAGTTGAAATATCTCCTTCTCCTGCAATATAGGTAACGACTTTTACCTCGTCAGCAACTTCTGGTAATTTGGTAAAAAACTCGGCTTTTGCATAACTCTCTAAAATTTCTTTAGCGATTTGACTACCATCTTCAAATGCCTTAACCAAACGATTCGTGTCTGCTTCATATAGATATACTTGCGTTTTTAGAACACTAGCAGCTTCTTTAGCAATTGAAACATCTGCACCTAAAGCCAAATCAAGTAAGACCTGAATTGAAGGTCCCCCTTTCATATGTGATAATAATTCAAAGGCAAAGTCAGGTGTAATTTCTTTAACAATAGATTGACCTAAAATAATTTCTTGTAAAAATTTAGCTTTCTCTCCCGCTGCACTTGTGGTTCCGGGAATAGTATTGTATATAAAAAACTTCAGAGAATCTTCTCTGTTTACGTTATTCAAATCTTTAATTTGAGAAATGATTTCACTAAGTAATTCAGCACCATCTATTGGCTTTGGGTGTAATCCCTGAATTTT
>CANCPC010000011.1:0-39294 GCA_947379965.1 Flavobacteriaceae bacterium
AAGTTAGAAATATTCTCAATGATAATTACACTCATTTCTATGTAAAAAAAGCAGATGCTTCCAGAGTTTACGGGTTGGAATTAGAGCATATTTTGTCTTCAGATAAAATCAATTTTTTGGTCTATAAAGATACTTTAATTGAAGAACATATTATCGGAATTCCCGGAGATGTATTTATGAATACTTTATTGAAAGATTGTACTGAAACCGAAAAATCACAAATCGCCAAAGAGTTTGTAAAGTTTAATGAGCGGAGTATGATTCGTTTATTAGGTGATATGAGAGCTTATAATTATGTAATTGTTCCTAGTCATGATTTTGACCAAGTAGTTTTTAAAATTCGTCCAATCGATTTTGATCAGCAATGTTATGAAGGAAATATAAAAGTATATATGCCTCAGTTTTTCAAGGAAAATTACCCTATGGTAAAATTGGTTGAAGATAAATTGCAACTCAGTTCGATAGATCAGTATAAAGAGGAAGAAAGAGCGGTTTTGGCCAAAAGGATTTTATCGGCCGAAAACCGGATTAAAAAATTACTTCAAATTATAGGTAATGATACCATCGCGCCCGCAGAGCATGTTGAACAATTAAAATTAGAATGGTTTCGCGTAACGAATGATTTAAACTTTAAACGTGCAAAATCAATGGGGAATGTGCTCAATGCTACTTTTGAATTTATAACAAGAAACTATAAAAATGTAAATGTCTTTAAAAATAGTTTCGAGTAAATTTAATGACCTTTTATGTTTAAGATCTTATTTCTGAAACTGCAGCAATTCGTCTTTTGATCATTGTTTGTCTTGCCAATTGTAGGCTTTTTAGTAGGAGTAGTATTAGCATCTTTATGGGGGTTTAGATGATTAAACAGATTTATTTTTATTCTTTTCAATACGAATTAATGCTTCATTAATATCCTTCAGTTCAGGAGTTAAAAATATTTTTTGACCCTTAAGATCATTCGTCAACTCTAAGCCACATACAGAACATTTATATTCTTTGAAGTGATTCGTTATATTTCGTGTTACGAGGATTTTATGTCCTATCAAAGTGCACAAAATTTTGCTGGAGAAAATTCTCTTTTTTATTTTTATTTTATCCATATCGTATTCATTATATTTGAGATTATAAACCTACTTTAAAACCGATAAAAACACAAATAAAATCGATAAAATACATATTAATTCAATAAAAATAAATTAATACTTACAAATTTTTTTTTTCGATTGTAATTAATATCTGAATAGAAATAAAAAAAAACCTCCGTTAAATCAAATTAACGGAGGTTTTTTAGTACAAAACAATGTATACTAAATCTAGCTTTTTACTTCCTTGTTAAAATATACCAAGTAATAGTACATTTGCTTTTCTTCGTCCCAGCCTTTTTCAACAAATTTTTCAGCACTTTCAGGATTGATGAAATCCATTTTAATTTGAATTTGAGTATCTAAATTAATCACGTTTTTAATTGATTTTCTAGCGTCAGAAACTGCTGCATTGGCAATAGGAAATGATGTTACATCTTCAATGCTGTATTTTTGACCTTTATCAACCTTGTAATTTTTAAATTCGGGAAGTAAATCAGGATTGTCAAGTACTTCATTCAAGAAGTTAGATTCTTCAAACTGATCGTTTTTGGCAAAATAATTCACGCTACGATTCATAAACATCACTTCTTCTTTTTTGTCTTCAGCAGGAAAAACAACATCTTTGGCAAAACTTTGACAAAATTTTAAGTATTTTTTTGTGATGAAATTTTCGTCTTCAAAAGCATCTACCGATAGAAAGTGCTCTAACCAATAACGGGCATCGTAACGGTTGCTGTCTACCGTTAGGATTTTATATCCTTCTTCTTTTTTAAAGTTAAAAATCAAACATCCTTTGTCTAGTTTGCTGAGGTTAATGCCTTGTTGCAATATCATTTCTAAATTAGTGTCTTTTTCTTCAAACTGTAAAAAATCAGATTGTAACTCGCTTTTAAAAATCCCTATAGCATCAACAACATTGTTATCAATATTCACATTTGTTAAATAGGCAACATAAACTTCTCCGTTTTTTATGTGCGGATGATTAGATTGCTCAAATAAATGAGTGGTAATCTGTTTTGAAACTTCATGTAAACTACTTGGATTTTCAAATATTTGAGTTGCATATTTAAACATGTCATTGTACTCTAGATCAACTTCGTGAGCGAACTGAAAATAATTTTCTTCTTTTTCTCTAAACGGTTTAAAGAAATACTCTTTCATTAAAGGTGCTATTTCATCATTTAAATTAAAAGCTTGTTCGGATAAGAATATTGCTTCGTTACGACTTTTGTTCCCCACTCTATGAATAGATAAAGTCTCGATGTGGGTATTGAATAGGTTAATCATGGTTATAAAGTTTTCCTCTCTAAAGTCATCTCCTTAAGAGAGGTAGACGAGAGGTTAAGGTTGTTAGTTTATGTTTTTAAATTGAATTTTTTTATCTCAAAACGAATAGAATTCAATAAAAATTTGTTTTTTTAAGGACTAATTTAATCCAGTTTTATCACCCTCTCCTTTGGAGAAAGTCGGGGAGGGGATTAATTCCAATTCTCCTCAAATCCGTAGTCTTCAAAACTATCGTCTCCTTCGAACATGTCCAGATCGTCTTCGTCTAAATCATCTTCAAATTCGTTGTAACTTTCCTCATCATCATCGGCGATGAAATGTTTTTCCATAGCTTCATCCGGCATTTCTCCGTGAGAGAAAATGGTTTCTGGATAGGTATTTCCTGCAACAATTTCTTCTACTGCGGCTAATTCTACTAGAAATGTCCACATATTGATGAAGTCATAAACGTAAATTATTTTCGTATTTTCTTTGTCTAAAATATCGGAAAGCAAGTAATCGCTCATCGTTTTTTGTTCACCAGGAATATCACCAGCGTCAAACATTGGTATTTCATCTTCTTGATTCCAAGTGTCATCACAAGTATAAAATGAAGCAACTTCCATGCCGTCAAATCCAAATGAGTTGAAAATAGCATTGTGAAAATCTTCTAAAGTATCGTCGGCAAGTATTGCAATATCTCTAAAGATGTCTTCTTCGGCATCGAGAATTACTCTAAATTTATAAACCATAAGGGGTATTTTTTATTAAAAGCAAAGATAATTTTTTAATTACGAATTCCGAATTCCGAATTGCGATTTGTTGAAAAGATTTTAATTGTGTTCTAAATTCGAAAATTACAAATTTAACCTTTTAATTACTTTAGCGGGATTTCCCACTGCCATATAATTATCAGGAATATTTTTTGTAACCACCGAACCAGCGCCAATAACACAACCATTCCCAATAGTTACTCCAGGACAAATGATGGCATTTCCGCCAATCCAGCAATCATCGCCAATAGTTATAGGTTTTGATATTTTATGGGTGCGACGCGTCATGGCCTCAAGCGGATGCGAGGCTGTGTACAATTGTACGCCGGGACCTATAAATACATTCGAGCCAATAGTTACTTTATTTTCGTCTAAAACCACGCAGTTTACATTGAAAAAAACATTGTCGCCACAGAAAATGTTATAACCATAATCACAAAAGAAAGGAGGTTCAATGTATAAATTCGTTCCTACATTCGGAATTAATTCTTCGATTATTAATCTCGCGTTTTTGGTCACCCGAAATTCGGTTACATTCAAACGGTGCAGTAAGTTCTTCGCTTTACGGCGGTCTTTTTTAAGATTTTTATCACCTAGTAAATAAGGTTCACCGTCTATTATTTTTTCTTTTTCGGGTTTCATAAAAAGTCCTTTTTGTCGTAAATATAATTGAAAATTACATTTCAGTCTTCAATTTCTACAATTGAGTACTTAAAAATTTTTGTAGAAGCATAAGCAACATACATTTGTATTAAATTAAAAGGATATGAAAAGAACTTGGTTAAATATAGAAACATGGAATCCAGAAATGATTCGTCAATTTATTTGGTTAATTGCTACACTATTGGTTTCCTATTGGGCATATAATTGGATTAAATCCCTTCTCAGAAAGCAAGAAAACAAAATTAAAGTTCAAAAAATTATTGCTGGAACAGCAAACGCTAAGTTCGAAAGCTTGAAAAACCAAATCGATCCTCATTTTTTGTTTAACAGTCTCAATGTTTTGAGTTCTTTAATCGAAGAAAATCCAGAAAATGCGCAACGATTTACGACTTCTTTATCTAAGGTTTATCGCTATGTTTTAGAACAAAAAGACAAAGAATTGGTTCCAATTGAGGAAGAATTAGCTTTCGCCAAAACCTATATGAATTTGCTGAAAATGCGTTTCGAAAATAGTTTGACCTATGATCTTCCAGAAATTAAGGATTCGATTGCTTCGTCTCTCACAATGTCAGAAATGAAGGTTGTGCCGCTTTCGCTTCAGCTTTTATTAGAAAACGCAGTAAAACACAATGTGATTTCCGAACAACGACCGTTGCATATTCGTATTTTTATAGACGACGATTATTTGGTGATTCAAAATAATTATCAAAAAAAGGAAGTTCTTCAAGAACGTCAAGGTGTTGGTCTGGGAAATATCATCAATCGCTATGGAATTATCACCAATAGAAAAGTGTTGATAGAACAAAATGAACAAACGTATACTGTCAAAATACCAATATTAACTAAACAAATCACCATCATGGAAAATGTAAATTACAATGAAAACAGTGCTTATTATAGCGCTAAAAGGAAAGTAGATCAGATAAAACGGTTTTATACCAGTTTGATTTCCTACTGCTTAATAATGCCAATACTGGTTTTTATTAATCTAAAATACAATAGCGGGTTTCAATGGTTTTGGTTTCCAATGTTTGGTTGGGGATTTGGATTGGTCATGAAAGCGCTACGAGTTTATGGGTATAGTTCCAACTGGGAAGAACGCAAAATTCAAGAAATATTAAATAAAGAAGAACGCAAACAAACTTGGAAATAATTTTATAACAATCAAAATGGAAAATAACTTACAGCAAGACGAACGCTATTTCGTAGCACAAAGAAGAGTTAAAAGTATAAGAGGTTTTTATGTTCATTTATTCTTTTATGTGGTAATCAATGCATTTATATCCGTTCAAATTTATATGTATAATGATGGTGATTTTTGGCAATATCAAAATTTCACGACCGCATTTTTTTGGGGAATAGGATTATTGGCTCATGGAGTCGGTGTTTTTGGAAGCAGTCTAATTTTTGGAAAAGAATGGGAAGAACGCAAAATTCAGGAGTTAATGAATAAAGATAAAAACCAGAAATGGGAATAAAAATAAGTTCATTTACCAAGTTCGGTTAACCGAATAACCAAATAAACGATTCAACATTTATGACAACACTAATAATCGAAGACGAAAAACCGGCAGCAAGATTATTGCAACGCAAACTCGCAAAACTAAATATCGAAGTCGGAGCGATGCTTCATTCGGTCGAAGAATCTATCGAGTGGTTTTCTAAAAAGGAGCATCCCGATTTGATCTTTTTAGACATTCAATTATCGGATGGATTATCGTTTGAAATCTTCGAAAAAATCGACATAAAAAGTGCCGTAATTTTCACAACCGCATATGATGAATATGCTTTAAAAGCATTCAAATTAAACAGCGTAGATTATCTTTTGAAACCCATTGATGAAGATGAATTAGAAGCGGCAATTTTAAAATTTAAATCTCGTTTACCCAAACAAGAAATGCTGAATTTGGACTTTGCGGAAATCAGAAAAATGCTTTCGAATCCATTTGATAAAAATTACAAAAAACGATTCACGGTGAAAATTGGACAACATCTCAAAGTGATTTCCACGGATGAAATTGAGTGTTTTTTTAGCGAAAACAAAGGAACTTATATTCATACTTTCGACAACAGGAATTACTTAATTGAATCGACTTTAGAAGTTTTGGAACAAGAATTAGATTCTTCAGAATTCTACCGAATAAGCCGAAAATTCATTGTTCCGTTAAAAGCAATTAAGGAAATTGTGGTGTATTCTAATTCGAGATTAAAGGTGATTTTACCATCTTATAAAGACGAAGAAGTGGTGGTAAGCAGAGAAAAAGTATCCGATTTTAAAAACTGGATAGGATAGATTTAGTGTTTAATTATTAGTTAATATAAATATATATATTTATACTGGTGTTTAATTAGTTGCGAAATCAGTATAGATATATTCTATGGTGGTTTTAAGCCTTAAAAACGACTTTTCTGATTCCAATCAAAACAAATATCAGTGAAGTGAAGGCGATAAAAAACGGAACGATATATTCGATTAAATTTAGCGGTAACATAACTGCAATAATTAACAATTGAAAACCCAATCCGTAAATAGAAACTAAGGTCATAAACCAATTTGGAAATGTTTTTACCTTGTAAGCGCTGCTGTCTAAACTGTGAATTATTTTATCGAAAACGCCATAAACAATCGTGTAAATCTTGAATAAAATATCGACTGATTTTTGGCTTTCTCCAGGCAAAGCTCGAGGGGATTTGTTTTCGAAAATTTTACTTGTTGTATCTCCACCTACCGATTTATTTCTCAAAATCACATAGTAATAATTGTATAAAGTTCCTTGTAATTGTATCCCGAAAAAAGCTAAAATCGTCATCCAAAAAGGCGTTTTCGATACATAACAAATCGTCATAAAAAACAAAAAATTCAGGATGATATCGAACACGCTATCTAGGTATCTTCCGGTGTAAGAAGGTGTGTTTTTCACCCTCGAAAGTTCCCCATCGGCAGCATCAATAATCGATTTTAAAATGATGAAAAAACCAGCTAAAAAGTATTGATTTATCAAAATACAATAGATCGCAATTAGACCCGTTACGCCAAAAAGTAGCGTAACATGAATGGGTGTGAATTGGGTGTTTTTTAATTTATTGGCAAACCATTTTCCAAAGGGTCTGCCATAATCTGATAAATCTAGAAATTGATCTCGAGCGGAAAGTTTAGACATTTATTATTTTGAACAAAGAAAATGCGACAATATAGTCAGGTATTTTATAGCCCACGGTTTCAACCGTGGGTTTAGTTTATAGATAATTTATTTCGATAATCGGTGCAAAGTAAATGTCATTGCCGATAGCAAAAAGAACGCGCTAACTTGATGTGCTAATCCAAGCAGAATTGGAACGCTGTACAACAAAGTAAAAACTCCCAATATAAATTGAACAAATACAAGTGCGAGAAGCGCTTTAATTCCGTTATATTGCGTTGTGTCTAAAGTGAATTTTTTACTTCTAAAATAGAGTAACGCAATGATTCCGACAACAAAATAAGCCAATGTTCGATGTACAAATTGAACGCCGCTTTTGCCTTCGGTAAGTCTTCCGAACCAAGTTTCTTTTTCTAAAGTGATACTTTCGTGAAAGAATTGGCCGTCACTCATCATTGGCCAGTGATTATGAACTAAACCGGCATCTAAACCAGCAACAAAACCACCATATATAATTTGAATTAATAAGAAAGCGAGAGCAAAACGCGTGATAGTTCTAAGTGGTTTTATAACTGTTTTTCTTTCCGGATAAATCAAATCTAAGGCAACCCAAAAAGTATAAGCAAAGGTGATAAAGGCAAATGTTAGGTGCAAAGCCAAACGATAATGACTCACATCAGGATTATTGATTAAGCCACTTCGAACCATAAACCAACCCAAAAAGCCCTGAAAACCGCCCATTCCTAATAGAATGTAGCATTTGTTTAGAGTTGCTTTGTCGAATTTCTTTTTAATCAAGAAATACACAAAAGGAATAATGAAAACAAAGCCAAGAACTCTACCAATTAGTCGGTGAAACCATTCCCAGAAATAGATAAATTTATAATCAGAAAGGGTAAAATCGTTATGAATATTGATTTTTTGATATTCGGGAAATTTCTTGTATTGTTCGAATGTTTCTTCCCATTTTGCCTCGGTTAAGGGCGGGAAAGTATCGGTTACTAAATGCCAATCGGTCATGGAAAGACCTGAATTTGTCAAGCGGGTAATTCCGCCTACGACAACCATAACAAATACTATAAAACAACCTGAAAGGAGCCAGATTATTATTGATTTATTCTCTTTTTTCATTGTCTGAAATTATTTTTGCAAAGATATTTTAAAAACAACTAAATGTTAATTCAACAAGCGTTAATCTTTAGCCCTAATTTCGCCCCTCTTTTTAAGACAAAATCATAAGCTGCTTGATATTCATTTGGAATTTCGCCTTCCATTATAGCTTCTTTTACAGCTTCTTTCAAAACTCCGATTTCACGGGAAGGTTTTAAATTAAAAATCGCCATAATTTCTTCTCCTGAAATGGGTGGTTGAAAATTGCGCACATGATCGCGTTCTTCCACTTCGACAATTTTCTTCCGAACAATTTCAAAATTATTATGGTATTTCTTGAATTTGCTTGGGTTTTTGGTCGTGATATCGGCTTCACACAAAGTCATTAAACTTTCTACATCTTCACCAGCATCAAAAATTAATCTGCGAACTGCGGAATCGGTAACTAAATCTTGTGATAAAACAATGGGGCGCGAACTCATCATGACCATTTTTTGTACAAATTTCATTTTGTGATTTAACGGCATATGTAATCTTTCGAAGATTTTCTTTGCCATTTTTCCACCAAGGAATTCGTGACCGTGAAATGTCCAGCCTTGTCTTTTGTTGAAGCGTTTTGTTGGTGCTTTTCCAATATCGTGCAGCAATGCCGACCATCGTAACCAAACATCATCTGTATTCGGACAAATATTATCTACGACTTCTAGCGTGTGATAGAAATTGTTTTTATGGGTTTGTCCCTCGATTTCTTCAACCTGATTTAAAGCCGTTAATTCGGGTAAAAGGATTTCTAAAAGCCCTGTTTTATAAAGTAATAAAAATCCAATTGAAGGTTTCTCTGTCGAAAGAATTTTGTTCAATTCATCCACAATTCTTTCGCCAGAAATGATGTTAATTCGACTCGCATTTTTGGTGATCGATTGCAAGGATTTCTCTTCAATTTCGAAGTTTAACTGATTGGCAAAACGTATCGCTCTCAACATTCGCAACGGATCGTCAGAAAATGTAATGTCTGGATCGAGTGGTGTTTTGATGGTTTTATTTTCTAAATCTTGTAAACCATTGAAAGGATCCGAAAGTTCACCATAATTAGCTGCGTTTAATGATAAAGCCAAAGCGTTTATGGTAAAATCACGACGATTTTGGTCGTCTTCAAGTGTTCCGTTTTCTACAACAGGATTACGACTTTCAAATTGATAGGATTCTTTTCGTGCACCTACAAATTCGATTTCGGTATCTTCAAAACGCAACATGGCTGTTCCATAATTTTTGAAAACCTGAACTTTTGGTTTATTGGGAAGTAATTCCGAAACTTTCAAAGCTAATTCGATTCCGCTGCCAACGGCAACAACATCAATATCTTTCTTGAAATCTCTTTTTAAAAGCAAATCTCTCACGAAACCGCCAATAACGTAACTTTCAACTTTAAGTTCTTGGGAAGCATTAGAAATGACTTCGAATATTTTATTATGTAAGGCTGATTTGTAATTCATTGAATTTTCTATTTTGTCATTTCGACGAAGGAGAAATCACATAACGAGAGCAACTGATGTGATTTGCTTCGCCTGTTCGAGCTAAGCTCTCGGGTCTCCTTCGTCGAAATGACAAACAATAACATTTTTTTCTATTTCCGAATTACTTTTACCTGAGCATCATTCGTCAATTTTATAATTGTTGATGGTTTTCCAGCAATTTTTTCGCGCTGCAAATTTACAACATAATCTACACCTTTTATAATTTCTGGGCTAATAGCTGCGAAAGAAATTGGTGTAGGTTGTCCGGATATATTTGCCGAAGTGGAGACCAATGGTTTTCGCATTCTTTCTAATAATTTGAAACAGAAAGGTTCTTTTACGATTCTAATTCCTAAAGTATTATCTGCCGCAACTAGATTTGGCGCTACATTTCGTGGTTTGTCAAGAATTAAAGTCGTTGGGTTTTCGGATAAATCCATGATTTGCCAGGCTACTTCTGGGATATCTTTGAAAACATTATACATCATTTTTTCGCCATTCATCAAAACAATCATGCTCTGGGTTTCGGCTCTTTTCTTGAGCTTATAGATTTTGGCAACAGCCTCTGGATTTGTTGCATCGCAACCAATTCCCCAAACAGTGTCTGTTGGATAGAGGATAATGCCTCCTTGTTGGATTATTTCGAAAGCTTTGAGTACTTCTTGATTGATGTCCATTTTAATTCTGTTCTTTTTTGCAAAGATATTTATTTGAAAGTACTAAAATTGGTCATTTGATTAAAATTAATCGAATTGAAAGAATCTATTGGAAATAAATAATTAAAATATTATTAGTTAAATTGGTTTTCCATTAATTGCTTTTTTAGCTTTCAATATTAAAAAGGAGAAATTAATCATTAGAATTGTTATTCCAAAAAAAGGCTTCATTTTATTTTTTTTTGAGTTTTAGGGAAATTTTTTTTATAAAGAGCTTTGAAACTTTATCTATGTTCTTATGGAGTTGTATATATTTGCAAAAAAATAATAAAATGCAACTTTTAATATATTTAATAGTTTATCCGGTTTTACTTTTAATATCTATTTTGCCATTTAGGTTACTGTATATTTTGTCAGATATACTTTATTTTTTAGTATACCGTATTTTTGGTTATAGAAAAAAAGAAGTACGAGAAAATTTATCTTTAGCATTACCTCATTTGTCTAATCAAGAACGATTAGTTATTGAAAAGAAATCCTTTAAGCATTTATGTGATATGTTTCTTGAAATGATTAAAACTATGAGTATTTCAAGTGAAGAAATGGATAAAAGGTTCGCTTTCAAAAACCTAGATGTTTATGACTCTCTTGAAAAAAACGGTAAAAGTATTGCGCTTTTATGTTCACACTATGCTAGTTATGAGTGGGTTGTTTCTATGAATAGCAAAGTTTCTTTTAAGGGATATGGTATTTATAAAAAATTGAATAATAAATATTTTGACAGTTTAGTACGAAAAATTCGTTCTAAATTTGATGCAGAATTGATTCCTATTAATAGAACAGCCGAGGTAATAGCAAGTAATTATTCCAAAAATATTAAATCTTTATATGGTTTAGTTAGTGATCAGTCTCCCCAAATAAGAAGCCAGAATTATTGGCATGATTTTATGGGAATTGAAGTCCCAGTATATGTAGGAGCTGAATTACTTTCAAAAAAATATGATATGAATGTGGTGTTTCTTAAAGTTACAAAAGTTAAAAGAGGTTTCTATGAAGCAGAATTAGAAGTTTTGTCTACCAATGTAAAAGTAGTTCCCGATTTTGAGTTAATGGATATCTTCTTACAAAAAGTAGAACAACAAATTATAGAAGCACCCGAATATTATTTATGGACGCATAAACGTTGGAAACACAGAGGTAAAAATCCTAATTCCAAAAATTAGTTTGAAGATCTAGATTTTTAGGAGTTGATTTAGCTTTATTTTGTACCAAAATTTAAAAAGATTGTCTTCACCTTTAATGTCAATGCGTTGAATTTCGTATTTATCTTTGAAAGGAAATGTGTTGGATCTATTGCCTATTCTAAGTCCAAAACGGATATGATTTTCTTTTAAAATAGCCTTAAAGTTTTCTTTTTCAAGCCCTTTTCTAGGATAACTTCCATAGGGATATGCCAATGCGGGAAATACTTTTAGACCGTTTTCTTGTATTGTTTTTGTACAAGCGTCAAAATCATGTTGAATTTCTACTTTCGATAATTGTCTATAATTTTTGTGTTCGAAAGAATGATAACCAAATTCCACAACCTTAGCATCAATATCTTTTAATTGAGATAGTGTCATGATTTTATCGGTTCCATCATTCCATAAATCAGTTTTTCCAATGTAGGCGAAAGGGATAAAAAAAGTAGCTTTCAAATTGTATTTTTTCAACAGCGGCAAAGCATATAGATATTGACTTTCGGTCACATCATCAAAAGTGATTACAATCGATTTATTAGGAATTGATTCTCTATTTTCTAATTCAGAAAAATGAAAGCAAGTATACTTGTTTTTATGTAAATAGCTGAATTGTTCCTCTAATTTTTTAGTCGAAATTGTTAGTTTGAAACTGATATTTTCATCACAGCTTATATTATGATACATTAATATGGGAAGACGTGACATATTTGTTTTTTATTAATTAGTAAAAGTATTACTTTTGAATACTGAAATAAAATTTCAGCGAAAATTTTTATGAAAACGAAATTATCCGCTTTTATTATCGCTTATAATGAAGAGAGAATTATCGAACAATGTTTGATGAAATTGAATTGGGTAGATGAAATTGTTGTCGTAGATTCCGGGAGTACAGATGCTACTGTTGCTATTTGTGAAAAGTATGGTGCTAAAGTCTTCTATAAAAAATTTGAGGGTTTTGGTGAACAAAAAAATTTTGCTTTAGATCAAACTACAAATGATTGGGTTATTAATTTAGATTCGGATGAAGTGCTTACCGATGCCTTAATTGAGGAAATAAAAACTCAAATAGACAAAAATGATCCTGAAATAGTAGGTTATCATATAAAAATGAGAATGGTTTTTTCGGGTACTATTTTTAATTATGGAAATGAAAGCAATCGAAATTCTTTGCGAATTTTTGATAAAACAAAAGGCAAATTTAATCAGGCCACTGTGCATGAATACGTTTCTTTAAATGGTAAAACAATTAAATTAAAAAATCATTATTTGCATTATTCGTATGATTCAATTAATAGTTATATCAATAAGTTAAATAATTACACCCAATTATACGCAAAAAACAGAGCAGATTCTAATAAAAAATACAGTGTTTTAGAAATTATATTTAAATCCCATTTTGAATTTGTAAAAAAATATTTCTTTCAATTCAATTTTTTAAATAAAAAAGCAGGTTTCCATTGGGCTTTATTATCTAGTTTTTATATGTATATAAAATGCATTAAGACAAATGAATATTTAAAGAAATAATCTTCAAAGTTCAAGTGTTTCCTGATATACTTCTAAATATTTAGTAGTCGCTTTTTCCCATGAAAATTGATTTGCCCAACTGATTATAGATTCTTTTCGGTTATTATTCGAATAATCGTACATCCCCTTTGAGAAAACATTTTGCATGTGGCTTTCTTCAAAATTTTCGAAATAATAAGCATTTTCACCGCCAATTTCTGGTAAACTTGTTAGATTAGATAAAAAAGTAGGTTTTCCTAGTTGCATAGCTTCAATTGGCGGAATACCGAAGCCTTCAGATAAGGAGGGAAAAATGAAAGCCTCACAATGATTTAAATACCAATATTTTTCTTCTTCAGAAATTACGCCCGTTAAAATAACTCTTTCTGAAACTCCATTTTTTTGCGCTTCATTAATAATTTTATTTTTATAATTTTCGTCTGTATTCATTCCGCTAATCACTAGTAAATAATTGGTGTTTTTTAGTAATGCAATACAGGTATGAAAATTTTTCTTTGAGGTAACTACTCCCAATGTAAATAAAAATTTAGATTCGGGAAAGTAATTGGGTTTGTCAAATTCTGGATAATGCTTAAGAGTCACTCCGTTGTATATGATTCTGTATTTTTTTTCTTCAATGTTTAAATGTTTCTTAACATCCAAATAAGTGAAATTGGAGATAAAAGTTAAATAATCAGCCCGATTTATTTTTCGTTGTAATTTGTTTAATTCTCTCTTTTTTTTCCAATCAGGTTTATTTGAATATAAAAAATTCACATCATGAATTGTAAATACTAATCGGATAGGTTTTAATGGTATTCTAGAGGATAATTGGCTTGTGGTATGCCATAATTTGTAGTTGCTTTTTGTTTTTAATAAAAAGACATCCCATAATTTTATATTTATGAATTTTGCTCCCTCTATTAATGTTGTTTTGTTATGTTTGTAAAAAGAAAAAGCATACTTGCCTTTTTCTATTAAATTTTGATACAAATGATCACAATAATAATACATCCCACTATTAGGATATTTTAACCGATCAACATCTACAATAATCTCGATTTCATTTTTATCATTCATACTAAAGATTGATATAGATCCATTAATTTTCCTCCAATAACATCATCATTAAATTGCTGAACAAATTCAAATCCTTTTGCAGCAATTTCATTTCTTAAGTTTTCATTTTCCAATAATCGCTGAATAGCTTCCTCTAATTGACTTGCCTTTGTGGGGTTTATATAAATTGAATTCGGGCCACCAGCTTCTGGAAAAACACCCCCCCGCGTTGTAATAACAGGAGTTTTAGAAAATAAGGCTTCAATAATTGGTATTCCAAATCCTTCGTAAAGTGATGGATAAACAAATATTTTGGCAAGTTGGTATACAATGGCTAGTTCAATGATACTTAATCCTTTTAGAAATAATACTTTATCTTCAAGACCGTTTTCCTTGATATAGGTTTTGACTTCTTTTGTATATGGTGTGTCATTACCTACTATTACTAAATAGGTATTTATGTTTTTTATGGCTTTGACAGCCAAAAGTACGTTTTTTCTAGTTTCTATAGTGCCAACATTTAGAATGAAATGAGTGGGTAAATGATATTTAGATATTACCTCATTTTTTTGATTCTCAGAAAAATTTTGTTTGAAAGCCGAATGACATCCCTGATAAATAACTTTAATTTTGGAAGCGTCAATTTTCAGAAATTCGATGATGTCTTTTTTAGTTTGATCACTTATAGCAATAACTATATCTGCTTCTTGAGCTGCTTTTTTGAACTTATAAAAATGGATTTTACGATCGAAAAAGGAATATAAATGAGGGAATCGTAAAAATATTAAATCGTGAATGGTAACTACACTTTTAATTTTTTTGGCACGTAAACCTCGAGGAATTTCACCTGAAAGGCCATGAAAAATATCTATTTTGTCATTTGATAAATCCTTTACAACTCCTTTTTGTCGCCATAAATTATAAAATTTGGTATAAAAAGAGGAAGAAGGCTTTTTTTCGAAAACGGTAACATCATTTGTTATAAACAAACTTTGTTTTGCTGATTTTGGATTGTATAAATAGTATTTGTTTTCTGGATAAAACTGACTTAATAATCGAATCAAATCACGGCTATAATTGCCTAGTCCTGTTTTGTTGTGGAAAACTCTTTTTGCTTCGAAGCCAATATTCATATTTAGTTGCAATTTAGATTCAAAAAACGAATTAATTGGTCTTCAAAAAAAGAAGGTTTAAATTTTTTATATAAAGCTTCATAGTTTTGATTGGGCTCTAAATGAGTTACATAATCATCAAGATGTACCGAAATATTGGTAGTTTCATTTTCGAAAAAGTTCCAAGAGGCTTTCGTTATTTCAGGCGAAAATATGTTAAAATTAGGAATATTCATTGCTTTAGCCATATTGGTTGCGCCACCTTCATTGCCTACTAATGCTTTACAAAGATAGGTTACAGCCAAGAATTCTCTCAAGTTTTCAGTGTAAAAATCAATTTTTATTTTTTCTTGCGTTTCGGTATTGCAAAGCGAATACAATTTGAGCGCATCCTCCTTTTGAAATGGAATATAATTAAAAAGTAATTGAATATTTCTATCTTTTGTAATTGTATTTAGTACAATTGCCATATATTCTAGAGGATAGGATTTGAAAGTTTCGCTTCCAATAGCACTAATCATAAGAATTGGTATATCAAGAGAAATGCCAGCATTTGTCAATTTGTTTTTTGCATTTTTGATTTCTAATGCCGTCAAGAAAATTTTGGGAGCGATTATTTCAAAATCAATATCTAGTGGTTTTAATAACATCATGCGATGCTCAAGTGCTGTAGAGGTATTGTGGTATGATTTTGAACTTCTTTCGAAAGTGTGTTTAATAAATAGATTTGTATATGGTTTTTTATAGGAAATGGTTTCTTTAGCTCCTGAAAATAGGCTTATAATCATACTTTTCGGTGTTCCGTAAGCATCAATTACAATATCATATTTTGAACGTTTTATTTCTACTAAAAAATTGAAAAAAAGGGATAATTTTTTATTTGCAGAATAGTCAAATTGTATGATTTTGTCTATAAATGGATTGTTCTCAACAACAGCAACTCCAACGGTATTTACTAGATAGTGTAATTCAGAATCAGGAAATTTTTTTTTAAGCGCCTCAAGAATGATTGAACTTATGAGAACGTCGCCTATTTTTTTCTTTTGAATTACAAGTATTTTCATCTTATTTATTTTTTTCCTTGCTGAAATTCCTTTTCTGGGTAGATATCTACTCGTATTTTTAAATGTATAAATAGGTTAATATGAAATAACATTTCATAAAGTCAAAACCCTACTTTAGATATTAATTTTTACAAATGGTTTAATCTAAATAAATAAAAAATCAGTATTTAATTATGAAAAAGTATAATCTCATTATTTTTAATCACTTAAAAAAAACATTTTTTTTTAGCTTATCTAACAAACTTGAATTTCTATTTTTTTTTTTTTTTATGCTATTTAAAATTAAAATGTTCGATATAATTAAAAAATATTTAAATTATATCGAACATTTAAGAATTTTAAACTTTAAAAATTAAACGGCAACGTCATATTCTCTCAACGCATTGTTCAATGATGTTTTTAGATCAGTCGAAGGTTTGCGTGTTCCAATAATCAAAGCACAAGGGACTTGGTATTCTCCTGCAGCAAATTTTTTGGTATAACTTCCAGGAATTACTACCGAACGAGCAGGTACAAATCCTTTCATTTCGATAGGCGTTTCGCCTGTAACATCGATAATTTTTGTTGAGGCAGTTAAACAAACATTGGCTCCAAGAACCGCCTCTTTTCCTACGTGAACACCTTCGACAACGATACAACGAGATCCAATGAATGCTCCGTCTTCGATAATTACTGGTGCAGCTTGTAATGGCTCTAAAACACCACCAATTCCAACTCCGCCACTTAAATGCACGTCTTTTCCAATTTGAGCACAACTTCCTACGGTTGCCCATGTATCTACCATTGTTCCAGCATCAACATAAGCACCAATATTTACATAACTTGGCATCATAATAACACCGCTAGAAATGTAAGAACCATAACGCGCTGATGCTCCAGGAACAACACGAACCCCTTTTTCGGCATAGTCTCTTTTTAATAACATTTTGTCGTTATATTCGAAAATTCCAGCTTCCCAAGTTTCCATTTTTTGAATAGGGAAGTACATAACTACCGCTTTCTTAACCCATTCGTTTACTTGCCATCCGTCACCTTTTGGTTCAGCAACGCGAAGTTTTCCGCCGTCTAATAATTCGATAACTTCTCTAATGGCATCGGTTGTTGTAGTTTCTTGTAACAAAGCTCTGTTTTCCCAAGCTTGTTCTATAATTGATTGTAATCTGTTCATTTTTGATAAATTTTCAGCAAAGATAAGATTTTTAACCAAAAGCCAAAAGTCTAATTGAATAGAAATTGTTATATATTTGTGTTTTAAAGAATAGAGATTATGGAAGCAATTAGATTAGAATTTCAGCCCGAAATCAAAGCCAAAATCTTGGAATTGTTGAGTACATTTTCATCAGATGAATTAAAAATAGTTCAAGAAGATTCGGAATTTTTGAAGAATAAAAGGGAATTAGATTCTTCTTTAGAAAAAATTCATAATTGCACTGCAAAACTATACTCATTTGAGGAGTTAGATGCAATTCTTGAAAAAACAATTTCAGAATATGATAGTTAGTTTTGAAGCAAGATTTTTAGAAAAATTGAATGATCAAGTTCGATATATTTCAAAAGATAAGCCTCAAGCTGCTAGGAAATTTAAAAGTGATTTGATTAAAAATTTTAATAAAAGATTTAAAACAACCTCTCTCTTTTAAAAAATCTATTTATTATAACGACGAAAATATAAGAGATTAATTTTTTAAAGGTTATACATGTGTTTTTCAAATTGATATAATACAAGATGTAATTATTGTTTTCGGATTTATAAAATATAAAGATTCCCTATAAATGCCAAGAATTCTCTCTATAGATTACGGTCAAAAACGTACTGGAATAGCCGTTACCGACGAATTGCAAATTATAGCTTCGGGATTAACGACGATTCCATCTGCAACTGCAATTGCTTTTTTAAAAGATTATTTTTCCAAAGAAAAGGTAGAAGCTGTTCTTATTGGCGAACCCAAACAAATGAACGGTGAACCTTCCGAAAGCGCTTCCATCATAAAAGGTTTTGTGACTCATTTTACCAATCATTTTCCAGATATGAAAGTAATTCGTGTAGACGAACGTTTTACTTCAAAAATGGCTTTTCAGTCGATGATTGATAGCGGAATGAAAAAGAAACAAAGGCAAAACAAAGCGCTTATTGATGAAATTTCGGCAACGATTATGTTACAGGATTATTTGACTCGAAAAATGTTTTAAGAATAGTATTTTCGTTTTCCGATTGTGATTTTATCAATACTTTTGTGGTTTTTAATATATTTTCGGACAAATTTACAAGCAAAATCAGTTGTTCAATAACCAATTGTGCTTCTTGCATTTTTAACTGAAATGCCTCTTCATCAATAGGAAATCCCTCTTTTAATTCTCTTGCACGAATGTTTTTTAATTCAGTAAATCGAAGTGCCAACTCTTCTTTATTAGAATTTTCGACCATATCAATAGGCTTTTCGTTTAAAAGGGCTATAGCATTATCTAAATTTTTCGTTACAGCTTCAACAACTACATTAAAGGCTTTTGAAGCCGTTGTGGTTTTGTGCGATTGTATATAAGTTCCCAATGAAGCTGACGAAGAAAGCAAAGTATGATTAAGTACTGCGAGTTTATATACTTGAGGAAGTTGTTTTTGTTTTGATTTAGGTTCTTGCGTCATTCTCAAGAACGACGCCATAAGATTTCCTATTTCGATGAAAGCATTTTTACGAGCTAATCGATACGAAGTAGGAACATCTTCTTTTTTATTATACAAAATAGAAATTTCTTTTAAATAATTTTCGTTTGCTTTTATAGAATCTTTCAAATAAATAGGAAGATTTAATAACTCCCAAGAAGGCCACAAAAAGTAATTTGCAAGAAAAGCCAAACTACTTCCTACAAGTGTATCTATGATTCGATATTGAATAACATCTCCAATATTTGGCGTTAAAATACCATAAATAAATACAATGTACATGGTAACAAATGTGGCGCTTATTTTGTAATTAGTATTTGTAAATGAGAACCCTAATAGCATCGAAAGTATCGCCAATGAACTTATTATGATACTGTTGTGAATAAAAAAAAGAATTCCAAAAGCAATTCCGCCACCTATTATTGTACCAAAAATTCTTTCGAAAGATCTTATTTTTGTTAATCCATAACCCGGTCGCATAATCACGACAATGGTAAGTAAGACCCAATATTCGTTATGAAATGAAAGTGCTTTACTGATAATAAAACCAAATAAAATAGTTACGGTTAATCGTAATGAATGTCTGAAAAGAGTAGAGGAAAAGCTAAGATTTTCGATTAATGTGCTCCAAAGATAATATTGGGGTGTAAGGAATTTTTCTAAATCTTTATCTCTACCTTTAAAATCATATGTATTTATAGCTGATGAAAAAGCTCTTTGTACAATTTTTATTTTTTCAACTTGTTTTTCAGCATATTGCAACATGGTAGTAAGCATAAAAACCCCTTCCGAAGATTCTATTTTTTCTAAATCATTACCGTATTGATTAATTACGAGTTCTAAGGCACTTAAATCGTTAAGTAAAGTGTTTTTTGGAACAAATTTATTCTTGTTTTTGACACTTTTTGAAAGTCTTTTTAAACTTGTAGCTAAATTATAGGCTAAAGTTTGATAGGTTAGCAATACATGAGGATGGTCTTCGAATTTTTTATGTAATTTATTATGATCAAAAGAGGTAGATAAAGCCAATTCTATAATTTCTACTAAGGATATAAATACAATAAGTAGTTTACGGTTTTGGTTAGATGAACCAGAATAATCACTAATGAGCACCTCCCTAATATTTTCATGAATATCATTTAATTCGACTTGAAGATGCAATTGTTTCTCTATAATTGCTTTTCTATCGGCAGTAGGGACCCAAAGATCACCTCTTAGTTTCAGATATTTAGCAGTTAATTTGATACATTCTGCTAATTGAATTTCTAGATAGCGATAGGGGCTTATAGAATAAAAGATCAAAGAAATTAGGAGATAAAATAAGCCACCACCAAGCAAAAGTACCGAATGGTATAGCATTTCCCATCCTGAATTAATATGAGCAAATGCTAAAGAAATTGATAGAAGAGTTGAAAAGGAAACCATTGTTGCTCTTTTTCCAAAAACCGAAAACATAGACACAAAAAACACACTAGTTACCAGAAAAGGAAAAAAAATCAACGGGTAAGGATAAACGATATTTACTAAAAAGTTAGTTCCTGAAATAAGTAGAGCCGTTACGCAAACGCCTTTAATTTTGTCTTTTAAACTACTAGGAATGTCACTGGGGTAGGTAAAAAATGCACCTAGAGCTATCGTAAATCCTGTTTGAAAATCTCCAAAATAAGTGAATAATAAAACGGGGATTACAGCAGCTATTGTTATTTTTAGCGCATTAATGAAATAAGTAGTTTCGGTAAATTTTTGGATTTGGGTAATCATACTTTTACATTATTTACAAATGTAATAATTGTATCGTTTATATCTTGTATATAAAGTTTAGATTTCAAGTCTAAATTTAATTATCATTCGAGAATAATTGAATGTCTATTTTTTTACTATTTTTGCAAATTGTAATTGAGAATAAGTCCATTCTTAATTTGCGTAGATAATACTTAATACAACAATAATGATTTTACCAATTGTAGGATATGGCGATCCAGTTTTAAGAAAAGTAGGAGATACCATTTCTCCGGAACACCCCAACCTAAAAGAAATTGTTGCTAATATGTACGAGACAATGTATAATGCTTGTGGCGTGGGCCTTGCTGCTCCTCAAGTAGGTTTAAGCATTCGTTTATTTGTCATAGATACAACTCCTTTTAGTGATGATGATGATTTGCCAACAGAAGAGCAAAAAATGTTAAATGGTTTCAAACGTACTTTTATCAATGCTAAAATTGTAAAAGAAGAAGGGGAGATTTGGGGATTTAATGAAGGTTGTCTTAGTATTCCTGATGTTCGAGAGGATGTTTTTAGACATGGAAAAATTACAATTGAATATTGTGACGAAAACTTTAATTTAAAAACAGAAGTCTTTGATGGTTTGGTAGCCAGAGTTATTCAACATGAATATGATCATATTCAAGGGATTTTGTTTACTGATTTGATCTCTTCTTTAAAGAAAAAATTAATCAAGAATAAATTGCAAAACATCATGGATGGTAAGACTAGACCTGATTATAGAATGAAATTTTGTAACAAAAAAGGAAGATAGTTTCTCAAAAAAAACACAAATAAAAACACATAATTTTTAAAAATGAATTTAGAAAAAATATTATCAATTTCAGGAAAACCAGGTTTATTCGCATTGAAAGTTCAAACCCGTACGGGATTTATTGCCGAATCTTTGCTTGACGGAAAAAAAATTACGGTTGGTTTGAAAGTAAATGTAAGTTTGTTGACTGAAATATCAATTTATACAATTGACGCAGAAAAACCATTGAGTGAAGTAATGCGAAATATTGCTATTAAAGAAGACAATGGTCCTACAATTTCTCATAAAGAAGACAATGCCAAATTGGTATCTTATTTTACCGAAATCCTTCCAGATTATGACTCAGAAAGAGTGTATCCTTCTGATATTAAAAAAGTATTAAATTGGTATAATATATTACAATCTAAAGGATTAGTTTCTAAAGAGGAACCGAAAATTGAAAATGCAGAAGAAGTTTTAGAGAAAGTTGTTGAAGGGGTTGTTGCAGATAAATCAAAGCCAAACGCAAAAAAATCAAAAGCATAGAAAGAAACTTCGCCTTCTAAAATATATTTTAATCCTGTCACGATGTTTTCCTGACAGGATTTCTTATTTTTACAAAAAACGAGAATACTATGAATAACAGACAAAACCAACTTGAAGCTTTCGATCGATTGTTAACTATTATGGACGATTTGCGAGAAAAATGCCCATGGGACAAGAAGCAAACTTTGCAGAGTTTACGTCATTTGACCATTGAAGAAACATATGAATTAGGTGATGCAATTTTGGATAATGATTTGAACGAAGTCAAAAAAGAATTGGGAGATGTATTGTTACACATCGTTTTTTATGCTAAAATTGGTAGCGAAACCAATGATTTTGATATTGCTGATGTGTGCAACGAAATCTGCGAAAAACTGATTCATCGTCATCCACATATTTATAGTGATGTAGTTGTGAAAAATGAAGAGGAAGTAAAACAAAACTGGGAAAAACTAAAGCTAAAAGAAGGTAAAAAATCAGTTCTTGAAGGTGTTCCCAAAAGTTTACCTGCATTAGTGAAAGCCAGCCGAATTCAAGATAAAGTAAAAGGAGTGGGTTTTGATTGGGAAGAACCTCATCAAGTTTGGGACAAAGTGCAGGAGGAATTAGAAGAACTTAAAGAGGAAATTAAAGTTGGAAATCAAGATAAAATGGAAGCTGAATTTGGAGATGTTTTGTTTTCGATGATTAATTATGCTCGGTTTTTAAACATCAATCCCGAAGATGCTTTGGAACGAACCAATAAAAAATTCATCAAAAGGTTTCAATATCTCGAAAGCAAAGCGGGCGAATTGGGTAAATCTTTAATGGATATGACGTTAGCTGAAATGGATGTTTTTTGGAATGAAGCTAAAAAATTATAATTGAAAATCGAAGGTTTTCAAATATCAAATTTTGGAAGGAAGCTAAATAAATCTAATTTTTTTGTCATTTCTCCCTTTGGTCGAAATCACATGATTTCTTCAATAGCTTTTAATCAGCAATTCTTTTAAGTTTATAGATCTCCTTAACGACAATTTTTTTTCCAATTAATTCGATTAGGCCTAATTTATTAAAATCAGATAATAAGCGAATACAACTTTCTGTAGCTGTTCCAATCATTCCTGCTAATTCTTCACGTGAAAGCTGAATGTGTAGCGACCCATCAGGATTAGTTCCAAAAGTGTCTAAAAGATAAATTAGCGTTTCTGCTAATCGTTCTTTTACTGTTTTTTGTGACATGGACACCATGTGGTCGTCTGATTCTTTCAAATCACCACAAATAGTTTTCATCATATTCATCGAAAACTGATTGTTTTTGTCAAACATACCCATTACTTCACTTCTAGGAATAAAACAAATTTCCATGTCTTCAAGTGCAACAGCGCTTAAGTTTGTAGGTTCATCACTAATCATGGACCGTTGGCCTAATAACTCACCTGGCTTGACTAGTTTTACAATTTGGTCTTTACCATTTGCGCTCAATTTTGATAGTTTGCAAACGCCTCCCTTTACACAGTATATTCCGTTTACAATTTCTCCTTCTTCAAAAATATTTTCTCCTTTTTTGATTGTGTAAGACGTTTTGCATTCAGCAAGTTTTACTAATTCATCTTTGTTAAGTGCTTTTAAAGAACTGAATTCTCTAACAATGCATTGTTCACATTTACTCATAAAAATAGGGGTATTAGCATTAGTACAAATCTACAAAAATATATGATAATTATCATACTTTAAATTTGATCAGTTAGTAAATTTGTTATTTATAAATTTGAATTTGTTTATGGAGCGACAAAACTGTTTTCATTGTGGTTTAGAAATTATAAATCAAGATTTAATTGCTTTTGATGAAAAACAATTTTGTTGTACCGGTTGTAAAACGGTTTACGAAATTTTCAGTATCAATGATTTGATTTGCTATTATGATTTCGAAAAATCTCCTGGATCTACACCGCTTGATATTATTGGTAAATATGATTTTTTGGATAATGAAAGTATCGTTTCAAAACTTTTGGATTTTCAAGAGGAATCAATAGCAATTGTGTCACTCAATATTCCTCATATTCACTGTAGTTCTTGTATTTGGATTCTCGAAAACTTGCAACGTCTCGAAAAAGGTATAAGTGTTTCGCAAGTTAATTTTCCCGAAAAAACAATACGAATTACTTATAATCCTGAAAAAGTTTCACTTAAAACCATTGCGCATTTATTGACCTCTATTGGTTACGAACCCTACATAAGTTTAGAGAATTACGAAACCGGAAAAAGCGATGTAGACCGAAGTTTAACCTATAAACTTGGTGTTGCTTTCTTTTGTTTTGGTAATATTATGTTGCTTTCGTTTCCTGAATATTTCGAAGTAAAGGAGTTTTGGTTAGATCAATATCGAGTCTTTTTTCGCTGGCTAATTTTTATTTTATCACTGCCTAGTTTCTTTTATTCGGCGAGCGGTTATTATGTTTCGGCTTACAAAAGCATTCGGTCTAAAATGTTAAACATTGATATTCCTATTGCTTTGGGAATTATTGTAATGTTTGTAAGGAGCTCTTTTGATATATTTATGGATTATGGTTCTGGCTTTTTCGACAGCCTAACGGGATTGATTTTCTTTATGCTTTTGGGTAAAATGTTTCAAATAAAAACCTATAGTTTCTTAAGTTTCGAGAGAGATTTTAAATCCTATTTTCCCATTGCAATTACCAAAATTAGTTCTGATTCTTCTGAAGAAATTGTTCCTATATATGATATTCAGAAAGGAGATCGCTTAGTAATCAGAAATCAAGAATTGATTCCTGTAGATGGGATTTTAATTTCTGAAAAAGCCGAAATTGATTATAGTTTTGTCACTGGTGAAGCAATTCCAATTACTAAAAAATCGGGAGATAAAGTTTTTGCTGGCGGAAAACAAATTGGAAAAGTCATCGAAATGGAAGTCTTGCATTCGGTTTCTCAAAGTTATTTGACACAGCTTTGGAGCAATGATGTTTTTCAGAAAAATGTCGAGCAAAAGTACAAAACCATTACTGATCGAATTAGTCGATATTTCACACCAATACTTTTATTAATTGCCTTTTCAGGATTTGGATATTGGATTTTTATTAACTCAAATACGGCTTTTAATGTGTTTACGGCTGTTTTAATTGTTGCTTGTCCGTGTGCATTGGCATTGACGGCGCCATTTACTTTTGGTACTATTTTGAGGATTTTAGGGAAAGACAAATTTTATCTCAAAAATGCTTTGGTTATCGAACAATTAGCAAAAGTAGACACTATAGTTTTTGATAAAACAGGAACGATTACGACCAATAAAAAATCAAATATTTTATTTAAATCCTTCCCCTACGAAGGAGGCGAGCAAAAACCTATAAATACTATTGATACTTTACTATTAATTAAAAATGCTCTTCGTGGATCTAATCATCCTTTAAGTAGAATGTTATATGATTTTTTACCTGAAACGAAAAAATTAAATATAGATCATTTTGAAGAATTCACGGGGAAAGGAATTCTTGCTGAAATTGATGGAAATATAATTCGAATTGGCTCTCTTGAATTTATTAGTGAATATATCCCTTTGCCAGTTTCTACTCCCTCTCCTTCAGGTAGAGCTAGGGAAGGGAACACCTCAGTTCATATCTCGATTAATGCTATTTATTTCGGGAAATACATTTTCAATAATCAATATCGAGAGGGTTTGGAATCGCTTTTTAAGAAATTAAGCGCTAATTATCAAATCAAGGTTTTATCGGGTGATAATGAAGGGGAACGCGAAACTTTAGAATGTATTTTGCCCATAGGAACGGAATTAATTTTTAATCAAAAGCCTGAGCAAAAATTAGAGTTTATCAGAAAATTACAGCAAGAAGGAAAAAATGTAATGATGGTAGGCGATGGTTTAAACGATGCGGGGGCTTTGGCACAAAGTAACATTGGAATTTCGATTTCGGAAAATGTCAATGTTTTTTCGCCAGCGTGTGATGCTATTCTTGATGCAGCTGAGTTTAAAAGATTGGATTATTTTTTAAGATTATCTAAAAAAGCAATCACAACTATAAAAATGAGTTTTGTCTTATCATTAGTATATAATGTTGTAGGCTTATCTTTTGCCATAACCGGAAAACTATTGCCATTAGTTGCGGCAATTATAATGCCTTTAAGTACCATTACAATTGTTAGTTTTGTAACGATTATGAGTAGCTTTTACTCTAAAAAATTGAAATAGATTAGATGTTCTAATAGGATTAATTTTTCATAATTTATCAAAATAACTCAAATATGACAATTGTCATATTTTAAATAAAATGCCTAAAGTATTTTTGTTATTCTAACATAAAATAACATGAGTGTCATTTATTTACTAATTTCTATAAGCATTCTCGTTGCAATTGTTTTTTTTATCGCTTTTATAAGAGCAGTAAAGTCAGGGCAATATGATGACGACTACACGCCTTCCGTCAGAATTCTGTTTGATGACGAATTAATAAAAGAAAATCCAAAATCAGTACAAATAACCAAAGAAAAACAAATTTAATTATGGAGATGCAACAATTTTATTATGACAACAAAATTGTAAGGAATTTTATTTACGCTACCATTGTTTTTGGTGTAGTAGGAATGTCTGTTGGGCTATTAGAAGCCTTCTTTTATCTTTTTCCAAATATGACCGACGGAATTTCCTGGTTGAGTTACGGAAGATTAAGACCCTTACATACGAATGCAGTAATCTTTGCTTTTGTGGGTAATGCCATGTTTGCAGGGGTTTATTATTCGCTCCAGCGATTGTTAAAAGCGAGGATGTTTAGTGATTTTTTAAGCAACCTGAACTTTTGGGGTTGGCAATTGATTATTGTTGCAGCAGCAATTTCCTTACCATTAGGTTTTAGTACTTCTAAAGAATATGCTGAACTAGAGTGGCCAATAGATATTGCTATCGCTTTGATTTGGGTGGTATTTGGTATTAATATGATTGGTACAATTATCAAAAGAAGAGAACGCCATTTGTATGTTGCGATTTGGTTTTACATAGCAACATTTGTAACTGTAGCCGTTTTGCATATTTTTAATAGCTTAGAATTGCCAGTAAGTGCTATGAAAAGTTATTCAGTTTATGCAGGGGTTCAGGATGCTTTAGTTCAATGGTGGTATGGTCACAATGCAGTTGCCTTTTTCTTGACAACTCCGTTTTTAGGAATGATGTATTATTTTGTTCCAAAAGTGGCTAATCGTCCTGTTTATTCCTATAGATTGTCTATAGTTCACTTTTGGTCCTTGATTTTTATTTATATATGGGCTGGTCCACACCATTTATTGTATTCTGCTTTGCCAAACTGGGCTCAGAATTTAGGTGTTGTCTTTTCAATTATGTTGATTGCTCCCTCTTGGGGCGGAATGATAAACGGACTTCTAACTTTACGTGGCGTATGGGATAAAGTTCGAGTTGAACCAGTTTTGAAATTCTTTGTGGTAGCAATTACAGGTTATGGAATGGCTACTTTTGAAGGTCCAATGTTATCTCTTAAAAGTGTAAATGCTATAGCACATTATACGGATTGGATTATTGCTCACGTTCACGTGGGTGCATTAGCATGGAACGGTTTTATGTCATTTGGTATCATCTATTGGTTAATACCAAGAATGGCAAAAACCAAATTATATTCGGTTAAATTAGCTAATTTCCACTTTTGGATAGGGACTTTAGGTATTATATTTTATACACTTCCAATGTATGTAGCAGGATTTACTCAGGCTTCTATGTGGAAACAATTTAATCCAGATGGAACCCTAACTTATGGTAACTTTCTTGAAACCGTAACTCAAATAATGCCTATGTATTGGATGAGAGCATTTGGTGGTGTTCTATATCTTGTTGGCATGTTTGTATTGGTATATAATATTATTCAAACGGTTAGATTTGGGCCATCAATCGAAGACGAATTAGCCGAAGCTCCTGCTTTAGTGAAAATTAGTGCAGGCAGAATTAAAGGTGAAAAATACCATGCTTGGTTGGAAAGAAAACCAATTCAATTGACCATTTTTGCTTTAATCGCAATATTAATTGGTGGAATTATTCAAATTGTACCTACAATTATGATTAAATCAAATATACCAACAATTGCAAGTGTAAAACCCTATTCGCCTCTAGAATTGCAAGGTCGAGATATATATATCCGGGAAGGATGCGTGGGATGTCACTCTCAATCCGTTCGTCCTTTCCGTAGCGAAGTAGAACGTTATGGTCCTCAATCTAAAGCGGGAGAATTTGTTTACGATCACCCATTCCTTTGGGGTTCAAAACGTACAGGTCCAGATTTATTGAGAGAAGGTGGGAAATACAATGATAACTGGCATTTTAATCACTTTTGGAGCCCACAAAGTATATCTGCAGGGTCTATTATGCCAGCTTATAAATGGTTATTTGATAATGAACCAATGGATATTTCAATGACTGAAAAGAAAATGAGAGCCATGCAAACTCTTGGCGTTCCTTATACAGATGAACAAATTGCTAACGGAGAAAAAAATTTAAGAGCACAAGCTTTAAAAATAGAAGAAAGTCTTAAAAACGACCCTGACTTTGTAAAAAGTTATGAAAATAGCAAGAAAAAAGCTTTAGCAAAGGGAGAGAAATTTGTTCCAATGAATGAAAGAGAAATTGTAGCGCTTATCGCTTATATTCAACGTTTAGGAACTGATATTAAAGTTAAAGATAACATTAAAAAATAGCATTATGTTCGAACAAATCAAACACAATCTAGAAACTATTGAAGGAATAGAGACGTATCCTATTACCGCTTTATTAATTTTCTTCGTCTTTTTCATTGGACTTGGTCTTTGGGCTTTTCTTTATAAAAAAGAGAAAATGGATGAAATGAGTAGAATTCCATTGGATGATGAGTAATTATTGAATCATTTATTTAAACAAATAATAATTTTTTCTAATCTCAATTCTCACTTTATTAGTGAAGATTGGGAATAGAAAACCAAAAAAATATAAAAATGAAAAAATTAATCCCGGCATATATAAGAGTTCTTGTGGTTTTCTTTGCTGTTTTTGGTGCAATGGAATATTTTATTGATTCAGGTGATCAACCGGCATTTATTAAATACCCAATGGTTTCCCTCTTCTTATTTGTATTTCTTTTTCTTTTAATTGCAATCGAAATTACCGTAAATGCAGTAGACACCATAACCTATCAATTGCTTACTGACGAACAAAAAAATCGACTTGGCGAAGTAAATAGTGTGAGTTTTAAAGAAAGTCAATGGTTTAAAAATTTGGTAATAGCATTGACAAAATCAGAACCAATCGAAAATGAAGGACAATTATTGTTAGATCATGATTATGATGGAATCAAAGAATTAGATAACAATTTACCACCTTGGTGGGTTTATTTATTCTATGGCTGTATCATTTTTGCAGTTGTTTATTTATTTCGTTTTGAAGTAATGGGTGGAGACAATCAAGAAATGGAGCTTAAAAAAGAGATGGCTCAAGCCAAAATTGAAGTAGCACAATACATGAAAAATGCACCTGATTTAATGGATGAAAAAACTGTTACTTTATTAACAAGTAAAGTAGATCTAGCAGCAGGAAAAACGATTTTTATGGCTAATTGTGTGGCTTGTCACAGAACGGATGCAGGAGGTCAAATTGGACCAAATTTAACAGATGATCACTGGATTTTGGGTGGTGGAATCAAAAATGTGTTTCATACGATCACCAATGGTGGTCGTGACGGAAAGGGAATGATCGCGTGGTCTAAAAATGGTTTGAAACCTAAAGATATTCAGCATGTTGCTAGTTATGTACTATCATTACAGGGGAGTAATCCTGTAAATCCTAAAGCATCAGAAGGTGAAATTTGGATTGATCCTAGTGCTGATAAAAATAAACTAAAAACAGATGATGTACAAAAAATAAAAAATAATTAAGCAATAGTTCTTGGATTATTACACGATTCATTTTTTTTAAATCCTGTTTCAAAAATATAAATGTATTTGTCTGAATATCCTTTTAGATTAAATTAATAAATATTAAATTTAAACCATGTCAAAAATACCAGACGAAGCTTTTAGAGATACTATTGCGACAATTGATGAAGAAGGAAACAGAAAGTTTGTATTTCCAAAAAAACCATCAGGTAAATTTTATAGATATAGAAAATGGGTAAGCTATTTTTTGTTACTTATTCTAATTGCAAATCCATTTGTTAAGATAAATGGCAATCAGTTTATGATGTTCAATGTTTTAGAACGTCGATTTAACATTTTTGGTTTTCCTTTTTGGCCACAAGATTTTTATCTTTTTGTTCTTTTTATGATTGTTGGCGTCGTTTTTGTCATTCTTTTTACAGTAATTTTTGGCCGGATTTTTTGTGGATGGATTTGTCCACAAACTATTTTTCTCGAAATGGTATTCAGAAGAATTGAATATTGGATTGAAGGCGATCGAGGAGCTCAAATTCGATTATCGAAACAAGAATGGAACTCTGAAAAAATTGGTAAAAAAATCTTAAAATGGTCTATTTTCTTGATAATTTCTTTTTTCATCGCCAATGTTTTTTTAGCCTATCTTATTGGTAGCGATGAATTATTGAAAATGGTTTATGATGGCCCCGAAAATCATTTAAGCACTTTAATCTCACTTTCTATTTTTACGGGTGTTTTCTATTTTATTTTTACTTGGTTTAGAGAGCAAGTTTGTATTATAGCTTGTCCTTACGGAAGATTACAAGGTGTTTTATTAGATAATAAATCTATTAACGTGGCTTATGATTTTGTTCGAGGTGAAAAAGAATCGGGTAGAGCTAAATTCAATAAACAAGAAGATAGAGAATCTACCGGAAAAGGGGATTGTATCGACTGTAAACAATGTGTACATGTTTGTCCAACTGGCATCGATATTCGTAACGGAACTCAACTAGAATGTATCAATTGCACCGCTTGTATTGACGAATGCGATACGATTATGGAAGGAGTAGGTTTGCCAAAAGGACTTATTCGTTACGCTTCTGAAGATGAAATTGAGAAAAACTCAAAATTCAAATTCACAGCAAGAATGAAAGGCTATAGTGCCGTATTGCTTATTCTTATTGGAGTTTTAGTTGGATTATTATTTTTACGTACCGAAGTGGAAGCTACTTTTTTGAGGTTGCCAGGACAATTGTTTCAACATAAAGGAGATAATATCAGCAATATTTATACTTTTAAAATAATTAATAAAACCAACAATAGTTTTGATGATATACACTTCAAATTGGTAGGGATAAGAGGAACTTTAAAAGTGGTTGGTCAGCAAGACTTAAAAGTGCCAAAACAAGGTATGAAAAGCGGAACATTATTCATTGAAATCAATCAGAATTTATTAGAAAGTGATAAAACTAAATTGAAAATCGACGTTTATGATGGCAATAAAAAAATCGAAACTAGTAAAACTAGTTTTTTAAGTCCGCAAACTTTTGATTAACTTTAAAATGTTAAATCTATAATATGTTTAGTATGAAAATTAATTGGGGAACAGGAGTTGTAATTGCTTTTGCATTATTTATATCTTTCATATTGTTTTTTGTATTTAAGGTACAGACAAATTCTAAATACGATAATGAGCTTGTCGTACCCGAATATTACAAACATGACGCTCTCTTTGGGGCTGAAATGACAAGGATTCAAAATGCCCAAGATTTAGTTGAAAAACCAAGAATTACAAATGCTTCTAATGGAATTACAATTATTTTTCCAGAAGAATTTATTCCAAAAGAGATCAAAGGAAATGTTTCTTTTTATAGATCGTCTAACGCGAAACTTGATTTTTCTATGCCAATTTCTCTTTCAAAATCCTCATTACTTATCCCTAAAGATAAGCTTGTTGATGGTCGTTGGGAAATTAATATGGAATGGCAATATAATGGAAAACAATATCTTACAAAGGAAACTATTTATATAAAATAAATAATAGACTTGTTGTAAATTAATTATCCGAAATCTGAAATCAAAAATCGTTAATCAGCAATCTTAAACCTCAATGCTTTATACTGCCCTTATTTTCGGTTTAATTAGTAGCTTTCACTGCGTGGGAATGTGTGGGCCTATTGCTATGATGTTGCCAGTAGATAGAACGAATGAAGCAAAGAAAATTACCCAAATAATAACCTATCATTTAGGAAGATTATCTGCTTATGCCACAATTGGATTAATTTTTGGATTGGTTGGTAGGGGTTTGTTTCTTGCTGGATTCCAGCAAAAATTATCTGTATTTATTGGTGTCGCAATGATTATTGTTATTTTGACTCCAGAGAAAATATTCGCCAAATATAATTTTTCAAAACCTGCATTCCGATTGATTTCTATAATCAAAGCGACTTTAGGAAGTCAGTTTAAAAATAAAAGTTATAAATCCTTATTTACTATCGGCTTACTAAATGGATTTTTACCATGCGGAATGGTTTATGTTGCATTGTTTGGCGCTATCGCCATGCAAAACGAAGGTTTAGGTGTTTTATATATGGTTTTGTTCGGTTTAGGAACGGTTCCATTAATGAGTAGCGTCGTGTATCTTAATTCTTTTTTTACAGTTCGTGTTCGAAATAAAATTCAAAAAGTCATTCCTTACATTGGTGTAATAATGGGCATTTTGTTTATTTTGAGAGGATTAGGTTTAGGGATTCCTTATGTTTCGCCTTCAAATATGAGTTTGTTTGTACAACCAAAACCTAGTTGCCACTAATTATATTGTCATCGAAAACAATTTTGTTTCTGGGGCTTTTCTTTTCAATCTTAAATCAAATGCCATGCAAATGTTACGCACAAATGGTTTTCCTGCATTGGTAACTTCAATGCTGTCATTTTTAATAATTACTAATCCATCTTTTTCCATCTCTTTCAATTGGATTAAAACTTCCGGAATTTCATTGAAATAACTGGATTTGTCTTTCCAAGAAGTTTCAAATTGGCACATTAAATTCAATATATGTTTTCTAATAATAAGATCTTCCTCGGTTAATAAATGACCTCTGAAAATAGGTAATTTATCCGATTCTAATATTTTATAATATTCTTCTAATTCTTTTACGTTTTGTGCAAAACTATACCAATTGTCGCTTATCGAAGAAACGCCAAGGCCAATCATCAACTGGGTTTTAGACGAGCTATACCCCATGAAATTACGGTGTAGTTTTTTGTTTTCGAAAGATTCATATAAGCTATCTGTTTTCAATGCAAAATGATCCATTCCTATTTCATAATACTCGTTTTCGAATAATAAGTCTTTTCCAACTTCGTATAACATTCGTTTTACTTCGTCTTTAGGAATATCTTCATCATTAAAACCACGTTGACCATTTCCTTTTATCCATGGTACATGTGCGTAACTGTAAAAAGCCAATCGATCGGGTTGTAACGAATTTGTTTTTTCGATGGTATCAATTACATCATCAACTTCTTGAAACGGTAATCCAAAAATAATATCGTGGCCTATCGATGTATAACCAATTTCTTTTGCCCAAAAAGTTACCTTTGCAACATTGTGAAAAGGTTGTTCTCTATGAATTGCCTTTTGAACTTTTGGTGAATAGTCTTGTACCCCAAAACTGACTCTTCTAAAACCTAAATCATAAAGTTTTTGTAAATGAGCACGAGTTGTGTTATTTGGATGCCCTTCAAAACTGAATTCGTAACTTTTTGCTTTTTCAGCATAACAGAAAATCCCCTTAATTAAATCTTCTAAGTTTTTTGTTGAAAAAAAAGTTGGTGTTCCTCCACCTAAATGAATTTCTTTTATAATTGGTTTTTCTTCAAGTAAGTTGCAATATATTGCCCATTCCTTCAAAACCGCTTCTATATAAGGGTTTTCTACTTCGTGATTTTTTGTAATTCTTTTATTGCATCCGCAAAAGGTACACATGCTTTCGCAAAAAGGCAAGTGAATATAAAGACTCAATCCTTCTTTAGAATTACTCTCTGAAAATGATTTTTTCAAGGTGTCTATCCAATTTAGATAGGTAAAATCTTCCTCATTCCAATAAGGAACAGTTGGATAGCTGGTATATCTTGGTCCAGGAACATTATATTTTTGAAGGATAGAATTTTTCATACGAGGCTATTTTCAGTACTCAAAAATAGTAACGTATTGTCTATATTAAAATGATATTTATCATATTCTTTTCTCTAAAAAAATAAGCCTCATTTTATTTAAAATGAGGCTTATAGTGTTGAATATCATTAATAATATAAAGATATTTATTCTTGATTGATACTTCGTATCTGTTTTAATTTTTCTTTTAAAAGTTCCATCTCTGCTCTATGTTTTTCAATGTTTTTGCGGACTTCTAGAACAATAGAATTTTCTTTTTTAGCATTTCTAGTATTCGTAAAAAATTGAATGTTATTTTCTAATTGGAAAATTTCATTTTTGATTTCATCAATTTTTCGCATCAAGAAAATTTTCTCGTTTTCCAATTTTCTAGACTCATTGTTTTCAGATAAACTGTCAATTCGATTGGCAAAACGCATCAATTCGTTTTCTTTTTTACTCAAACTCAACTTTTCGAATAAAGCATCTAACACTTTATTAAACTTACCCTCAATATGTCTTCTAGCAAAAGGAACTTTTCCAAAGTTTTTCCAGGTTTCGATATGCAGTTTTATGGCATCTAAGTCGGTTTTGTGATCACCAATAAGCTGAAACTCTCTAAGGGTTTCTAAATAGGCTTTCTTCTTGTCAAAAGCTTCTATTTCTTCACTATTTTCCTCGTTCTTCTGTTCTTTTAATTTATCAAAATAATGATTGCATGCTTCTTTAAATTCAGCCCAAATCTTATCTGAATATTTTCTAGGAACATGACCTATTTGTTTCCATTCTTCCTGAATTTGCTTCATGATAGGTGTTGTAACTGAAAAATCAACGCTTTCTTGTAATTCTTTCGCTTTAGCAACAAGAGCCGTTTTTCTGCTTAGGTTGTTATTTTGATCTTTTTTGATATCCTTATAAAACGAATTTTTAAAAGAATTAAAGTTTCTTACTGCAGTTTTAAAATTCGACCAAGTTTCTTCATTTACATCTGTAGGCACTTTACCAGCCGAGAAAAAAGCCGTTCTCAATGCTTCTACTTTTTCAATCTGACCTAGCCATTGCGAATGAGCATTTACTTTTTCGGTTGCTAGAACTTCTATTTTAGCAATAATTTCTTTTTTCTTCTCGAGGTTTTCGAGTTCTGTTCCTCTTAAATTTTCAAACAAAATTTCGCGTTTGTCATGCATTTGTTTAGTAAGATCACTAAACTTATTCCATATTTCATCACGAAATTCCCTAGAAACAGGACCAATATCTTCTTTCCAGATTTTATGTAAATCCTGTAATTCTCTAAATGCTTTGTTTATATCCACTTCATGTACTAGTTCTTCTACACGGGCAACAATTTTTTGTTTTTGTTCTAAATTGTGTTTAAAATCAAGATCACGTGCTTCTCTGTCAAGGTGTAAATAATCATAGAAATTCTCTAAATGAAAATGATAATTGTTCCAAACATGGTTGTATTTATCTTTGGGAATGGGGCCAGCATTTTTCCATCTATCTCTTAATTCATTAAAATGTTTCAAGGTATCTTTGATGTTTTCTTGCGGTTTGATTAGCTCTTTCAATTCTTCAACAATAGCCAATCTATTTTCTAAGTTTGTTTTCAAATTCGTTTGCAAACTCTTGAAATGCGTATTTTTATTTTCCTTAAATAAAGTATAATAGTGGTCAAATTGAGTTTTTAATGGAGAATGATATTGAAATTCTTCATTTGTATCGGTGTTTTCGGCAAGAAATTCTTCTTTTTTCTCATCAACAAGATGGTAATATTTAGCCAAAAATGATTTCTTAATTTCTTCAACATGATCCTTTATAGACATTACTTTTTCGTTGGTAACTAATTTTTTCAATTCGTCTACAAGCGATTCTAATGATAAAGTATCATAATCTAGCATCGGGATGTCGTGGCGCTCTTTTAGTGTTTCGTCTTCGCTTTCCTCTGCATTGCTATCGACAATAGCATCGATAATTGTGTTGGTTTGAGCCATTTCGCTATTTAGCGAAGGCTCGGAAACAGTGACTGTTTCAGCTTCTGTTTCAGCAATTGCTGCTTCTTCTATTAATTTTGTAACAGGTTGGATCGCTTCATTTGAATCGATTCCTAAATTTCCATCTGCATTTTGCAGGTTATCAGTCTGTTCTTCTAACATTTTTTCAATGTTTAAGGGTTTAATTTTTTTTTGAAGGCGAAAGATACTAAAGCTCTTCGAAAATTCAAAGTAAAACTATAATTTAGAGTTATTATAGTGTTAAGGTTTTAGGAGCTATTTACTTCATTAGTTTCTTTTCTTGTATTCTGCTTCTGCTAGTTCTCTTATTGTAAATACTGCCACAAGAGGATTTCGCAACCTTCTATGATAGGATTTAGATTGATAATCCTATTTTGCTTTTCAATAATAATATTTCCGGATTTAAGATAAACCTTTTGGTGTTTTTTTTATTTGCTTTTGTGAAGCTATATATCACATTGATTTCAAAAAATAATTGTGAGAAGCCATAATTGCTTTTTTACGGTTCGCTGCCAATAGGAGTCTTGGCTGGGCGAACACGGTATATCCATTTAGAAGAAACGAATTTAGGAAAAAGATTTTTTAAAGAACCAAATTCTTAGCGATTGCTATTTACAACTTTTAGCGGTTGGTTGTTATTCCTTTCCTGTTATTTCTTTAAACTTTTCAATATTCAAGTATATTACACCCCAATTATGTCCATCTAAATCTTCAATATTACGAACTTGCATAAATCCCTCGTCAATAGTTTGAGTTGGCTCTGTGCCACCAGCTTTTATACCATTCTCAATAATCTTATTTAGTTTGTCAAGACTTTCTACAGGAAGTGTAAATGTAACAATGGTATTTATCTTGGGGTCAGCAATATTTTTTGTGTTTCCGGACTTAAACATTTCGAGTGTTTGCAACATCACATAAATTTGGTCACTCCAAACCATACATTTTTGGTTGTCAAAGCTAAACAATGGGTTCACAGTAAATCCTAATTGTTTATAAAAGTTCATTGATGCTTCTATATCTTTTACAGGCAAGTTGATAAAAATTTGTTTCATACTCTAAATTATTAAACTAATAAATAGATAATTTGCAAATTAAAAGTTATAATACTTTATCCTTTATTAGAGTTCAATTTGTGATAATAAATGTATGAAATGGCTAAAATTCCAAATATTACCAATGGGAAAAAGGTTTGTCCATTTATGCCGTCAACTGCTCCGTGACTAATTGTTGCAAAAATAAAATCAAAAGCAAATCCAGCATATGCCCATTCTTTTACTCGTTTCGGGACTTGTGGAATTATTAACATAAATACTCCTAAAACTTTAAAGACAACTAATGCGTTTCCAAAGTATTCAGGATAACCCAAGTGTCTAATTCCTTCTTTTGCTAATTCTGTTTGTGAGGTCAATGCAGGCATTACTCCTTCAAATAAAGCGATGACTATTGTCGTTGTCCAAAATATTATTTTTTCTTTCTTCATTTTCTATATCTGTTTAATTATTGATTGTGTTTGTTGATTTTCGGTATAATGATCGCTAACGTTTTGTCTCTACAAAAAGTTGTTGATTTTCAACACTTTTGATTACAAATTGGAACAGAATTTAGTTTCAAAAATTACCAATTCTGATAAATCGCAAGCCCTGCAATTTCGTGAAACGGCTGTTGTACAAAAGCTTTTTTTTTAATCGTTAATTCTATTTTTAATATCAATTCTTTCGTGCAAAATTCTCACAACTTCCATTTCTGTATTTTCAATTCGTTTGCAAAATATTAAATGCGATTTCACTTTTGAATATCTATAATCTTTTCGAATGCTTCCAAAATCTTTGGTTGTTTCAAAATTTTCTGCAACAAATTCTATTTCATCCATTTTCAAATTATAATATCGGTTCGCTTGTTCAACTGACCAATTTTCAGCCATGTAAATTCAAATATTGTTCAAATCTTCTAAAGCTTTTTCACTTATAAGATATTCAGCCATTACTTTAGGAAATTTTCGTTTAACCTTTTTAGATTTTCTTTTCGGTTAAAATTTCTAATTTTTCCACTTTTTTCACCAAGTTCTAATTCCGTAATTAGAGATTTGGTTTGAATTTCTTCTTGTTAAAATGTCTAAAAGCGGTTCTAATAACTTCGCTTACAGAATTATATTTTCCCGTTGCAATTTGTTTATTTATAAAACTTTCGTAATATTTTCCAATTAAAATGGATGTATTTCATGCAATAATTTTATGTTTTTTTCAAATATACCAATTTATGGTATTATGCAATAAATTTTATGTTATTTTTTCGGTTTTCTGTCGCTCGAAAGTGTCGCAAAACGATCCCATGCTAGTTCTCGTGGCTGCTTAGGAACCGATATTTTTCAATTAATGAAGAACGATGTTAGGATAAATAAACAAACAATTTACCAAAAACTTAGCTATGCGAATTTGCATGTGTTTGCGGATGTGCCATTATTTTCCAATAATTTCAATTAACCTTAAATTAAGTTTGCAAATTGAAAACTTTTAATTAAATTTGTTGCATGAAAATCCTCGTTAAGAAAACAATTTTATATTACACCGAAAAATATCCAATTGCAAATACTCAATTGTTGATTTGGTATAATGAATTTTCAAAGTTGGATTTTCACAATTTCAATGAACTCAAACTAGTTTATGGAAATGCAAGTATCGTAAACAATGAAAGAGTTATTTTCAATATTAAAGGAAATAATTTTCGTTTAGTAGTTTCAATAAACTTTTCACAAACCGCTTGTTATGTAATTTGGTTTGGAACTCATAAAGAATATGATAAGATTAATGTAGAAACCGTTGCTTTTGATATTGCAATCTTAAACTATAAAAAGCTATAACTATGAACTGGAAAGTATTAAAAACAGAAGAGGATTATAATAACGCTTCTATTAGATTGATGGAAATATTCCATGCAAATCCTAACACGCCAGAAAGTGACGAGTTAGATTTATTAATGGTTTTGATAAAAGATTATGATGATAAACATTATGAATTGCCTGAACTTGATGCTTTAGAAGTTATTAAATATAAAATGCAAGAAATGGGCATGAAAGCAAAAGATCTTGAACCAATAATTGGGAGTAAAGGACACGTTTCTTCTATTCTTTCTGGTAAGCGCGAAATTACTTTAAAAATGGCGCAAAAACTGAAGAATTATTTCAGTATTCCTGCTGAAGTTTTTTTGCATAACGCATAACAAAAGTTCAATTTACCTCGATTTTTTTAAGGCATTTCCGTTAACGTCCCCGCGCTACAAGTAGTTTGTGACTAAATTAAGCCCTATTTTCGGACTTGCCAAATCTTC
>CANCPC010000012.1 GCA_947379965.1 Flavobacteriaceae bacterium
TGTTAAAAGTATTGGGGTAAACCATTTCAAAAAATGATTATTTACAGTTAAAAAAAATCAATTAAAAAAACCCATCTTTAATTTGAACTTTAGGATAATATCAAAAAGTTAACTTGTTAACCTTAAATTATCATATTGTTCCATTTGGATAGTTTTAGATTCTATTTGTTTGATGGGTAGAATGTTTGATTTATTATAAATAAAGTGACAGTTATAGATAATTTGGGATAGTATCTTTAAAGTATATAAAACACTTCAAGCTTAATTCAATAAAAATAATGTGATTTTTAGATTTTAATTTAATAATGAGATGATAGATTCTTGTACTATTTCTTCTTAAGATTACCGAAAACCTCAATCCCCGACTTATAGTCAAAAAGATTGAAAAAATACTTGTCCAACAGGTTGTAATCATTCACACCTATTTCCATTTCAACGGGATAAGGTTTTATCTTTTTAATTCGTGTTTTTAGGTCCAATTCACTCAACTTTCGTAATGGTTCAAGACAGATGTATACTGTTGTTTTTTCGGGAGTCACTTGAAACTTGTAAAAACCATTCTCTATATTTTTGAACCATTCCCGGTTGGATAACTTACCGACGGCACTCTTGGAATTGGTTAGTTTTTGATAAAATTTTGAAACTGACTTGTTGTACTTAAAGAAATCTTGAGTATTGTAATTCAAGACAATCAGCACAAAGTTTGATTTATTCGGGTTGTTTTTATAGTTATTCAAAATTACTTGGATTGTGTCTTCCTTTATTTTCATAAAAAAGTAGTCTTGTTTTAAAGAGGGGATTATGGTTATTAACCTTTTTAATTGTTTTATTAGGGATTTGTTAATTTAATTATGTCTAAATCCCGGCAAAAAAGGTTTGTTTAGGTACCATCAATTTATTGGTTCTTTGAGACACGTTTTGCAAGGGAGTGTTGTTCAATATCCTTAATGGTTTTATCCTCGTTGAATTGGATTAATTCAATCGGCAAAAAAGGTATTTGTTCGAGTTCTGAAACACTTACCAACTTTTCAAGTTCTTTTGCTCTTTTCTTAGTGAATCGTTTTTTTGTTTCATATTCTATGAAGCTGCTTTCAAATAGGTCAAGTTCATCAATGATATACATTCCCCCCTCATCAACTACCTGATAGAAGTGTAAAATTAAATTTGGGTATTTTGACTTGGGTGGATATATTATTTCGGGTTTGAAAAATGTGATTTTGTCTTTTAGAATTGAAATGTTTTCATCAAGAATTGTTTTAATTCCATCCAACGAATAATATTTTTTGATTATTTCTTCACTGTCGGGTGTTATGGTAGCTGACCAATGATATAGGTTAATTGGAAATTCAATACCACTTTTGTAGATGTTATGTAAATCTAAATGTTTATGTAGGTAAAAACAATTCTTACTATCTTGTGGGTAAGCACACAACTCTAAGATTTCAATACTCCCATCATCAAGATGTCGCACTTCAAAGTCAAATAAATCAGTAATATTTTTCATAAATTTTCTTTTATGATAAATAGATTGAAAACTATAAAAGTTCAAGTTTCTGAAAAAATTATCTAAAATTTTTTCATGGATAGTCGGAATATTATTTTGAAGGGGTTGAGTTTTATGAAGGGGATTATACCCCTTTTATATAGTTGATACCCACGGCAGGGATGGGGGGATACCGGCTATTCATTCATATACCCCACCGGGGGCAGGGGTATTGATTAAAATATCTTTAGAACATTTGGGAATTAAAGTAATAGTGCTTATTTTTGTTATGTTAAATTATAATTATGTTTCAAATACCACTATTTTTTATAAGAAGATATGATATCATATTAAATTCTTATGAATATGATTGGGATTACCAATGGTTCATTCAAGAATATAATTCCTTCTACAATGATTGTAAAGTAGTTATTGATAATTACGATAATCATATGTTAAACGTGGAGAAGGAAAATTACCTTGAGAATCCACACTTCACTCTTCATATAGTAAAAAACAGAAATACATCCGATAGTATTATTGCACAAGTGAAATGGAAGTACCCTATTGATAACAAGATTAAAAAACTAAAGTATCACCCAATATTCATTGGAACTACAAAACAATTAGGTTCTGATATTGAAACACCGAGTGTGTTAAAAACCTCAATAGAAACCATCAGAACTTACTTTAAAGAAAAGTCTTTACCTCTCCCGGTTAACTATGAGATGTTGAATGAAAATATTGAACTGACCGTGATTTTTGATAAGATAAGATTTAAAAAAGATGAAATTATTGCAAGATTGAATCCTGAGTTTTACATATCAAGGAACAAGACAAAATCAAATTATAAAGCGATAGTTGCTTATATAAAATGGGGGTATCCTTACCCGGGAAGAATTGGGTGTCCAAGATACATACCTTGTTACATTGGGTCGGAAAAAGAAATTAATGAGGATGTTAAAACTGAAAAATTTAAAGAGACTATAAGACCTAAAGTAATTGAATACCTGAGACTTAATAGTTATTTTTAGTTATTATAAAAAAATAATTTAGACATATATAATTATGTACTATTAATTTATTTATCTTTGTCCCATAATTAAAACACCAGTCATAAGATTGGTATTTTTTTTAAAACAAGTAATGATGTTTTTTTATATATGCTTATAAAACAAAAACATCTTTACTTCGGAAGTATTTAAAATCTAATAATTACCAAAGACTAAAATTAAATAGACTATCAATGTTAAACCGAATTTATTTAAAGGAAATTGGTCTACGCATCAATAGAAAAAGTTCAGAAACCATAAAAAGGTGGTGTGACGAATCAAACGTTTTTATTCACAAAGATTGTTCAGGTGAATTTGTATATGTAAATGACTTTGAATTGGCTTATGATATGCCATTAATACTTCGTCTGAAAAAAAATCACGGTGAAAATTGGCGCAGAATTTATGATGCCTATTTGAAAAATGAACTACCTAATCTAATTGCCTTTAAAGAGGATGTAAACAAATATAAAAGTGGTTATAAACCAAAAGGAAATATTGGGAAGAAATTGGTATAATTGAAGGGCATTATGAAGATACTGAAGTACAAAAAGTTTGTTGGGTTACATATTATATGTAAAAAGTGTGGAAAGATTATAGAGGTAAATCAAGACCCATATAAAGGTTGTAACCACCCAATTGAACGACAACGATACAAAGCAATTATAAGATTCAAAGGTGTCCGTAGAACGAGGGATTTAAAGCCTCTCGAATATACTGAAGCAGTAAAGGAACTTATTGATTTTAAAGATGAGTTAAATAACCCTTACTTTTTGTCCATTGAAGAAGTATCTGACCACAACAATTATTACTTCAATGACTTTGTGATGATGTTTAGTGACTGGCTTGAAAACATAGATGTACCAAGACACGAACAGAAACAACGTTCCACAAAACATATCAAAGAAACTGTTGGATATATTCAAAAATTGGGTCGATTTATTAACTCGAAAGGCTATAATATTTCAACCCTTAAAATGTCAAGTATCAATAAACACTTACTTGGAGATTACTACGGACACCTTGAAGGAATTACAAAAACACACTCCACCTTTAACCACCACATAAGAGCCATAAAACACTTTTACAAATTTCTGATAAATGAAAAAGGATTGGATATTCAAGATATCCCAAGTAAGATGAAATTAAAATACGAAAGCCCAAATCCTTTGAGTATTTCATCATCTGAATTTAAAAGTATATTGGGTGTAATTTCTAAAGAAAATGGTCTTGAAATATTAGGTAATGGTGAACGAAAAAACAGGTTTAGGGAATATACTAAAGATGGAATTGAGTTGTGTGCGTATAGTGGAATGAGAATTGAGGAAACAACCATTTTAAAGTATAATGATATTTATTTTGATTCCGATGGAAATCCTGAATATATGATAGGCACTGATTTAAAATTTGAAAGAGCCCATAATTGGGATAACACCAAAGAACCTAAGAAAGTATACATACCAATGTCCACCGATTTATTAAATCTCCTCGAAAGGTTAGATTATAAATCAAACATTGGAGTAGATAAATATTTAATTGCAGGTGATGTTAAAATTGAAAGAAAAACACTTGCAAAACAACTTAGTCATTCGTTTTCACATTTTAGAGATATAGCAGGTGTAGTTAAAACAAAAAGTATAAAACATCTACGAAAAACGTTCTTAACGGAATTACATATCCAAACAGGATTTACCGAATCAATGGGTTATCAAAAAACGAATAAGGTGATTATTGACAACTACATTGACAAAATAGCAGTTGTAAAAGCGGCTAATAAAAAGGGATTATCATTATATGGAAATGATGAGAAGTAATTTAAGAGTACACCCAAAAAGTACACCTAATAAAACAAAAAAGACCTCACATCTCTGTGAAGTCTTTTCTTTAGTAGCTCCCCCTCTTGGGCTCGAACCAAGGACCCTCTGATTAACAGTCAGATGCTCTAACCAACTGAGCTAAGGAGGAAAGTGTATTTCACTTTTAAAGCGGTGCAAATATAAGGCTTAATTTTTTTTAAGCAAATAAAATTAATGTTATTTTTAAATTATTTTACTTCCCTACAATCGCCTTGTAAATATCGTTTCCATTGGCAAACAACAACAAAGTTATAAGTAGTATAAAACCAACCATTTGAGCATTTTCCAAGAATTTATCACTAGGTTTTTTGCCACTTATCATTTCGTATAATAAAAATAATACGTGACCACCATCAAGTGCCGGAATAGGCAATAAATTCATTACACCAAGCATAATCGATAATAAAGCGGTGATATTCCAGAAAACTTCCCAGCTCCATGAACTTGGGAAAATGTTGAAAATAGCGGCAAAACCACCCACTTGTTTGTAGGCTTTAGTTTCTGGGTTAAAAATCATTTTAAGTTGCTTTCCATAACCTACAAGTTGCTCTTTTCCTTTCTCGATTCCTACAGGGAATGATTCCAAGAAAGTAAATTCCTGTTTGCTCACTTTGTAGTAACCTAGTTTCTCTAGGGATTCCATTTCTAATGCACCTGGCATCACACCTAATTTACCCTCTTTAGAAACAACAACCGGAATTTGTATTTCTTTTTCATCCCGAATAACTGAGGCAATTATCGAAATCCCTTTATTGTTTACTAGAATAACTTTAGCCTCGTCGAAATATTTTATTTTTTGGCCGTTAAGTGCAATGATAAGATCTTTTGATTTTAAGTTTTGATTCACAGATTCAGGAGCTACTTTACCAATAACAAATGGCATCCTTAAAGCTACTAAAGGACTTTTGGCTTGTTTTGATAACTGATCTATAAAATCTTTAGGGATTTTTATTAGCTGATTCGCTCCATTTCTTTCGACAAGAACCTCTTTTCCCATGACAATTTTTGAATTCATACTATTGTCAAAACGCTCTATTTTTTCACCATCAACTGCTAGTATTTTATCGCCAGTTTTGAAACCCGCTTTTTGCATGGCTACATTTTCTATCCAATAACCCTCTTTTATAGCGGAATTAGATATATACATTTCGCCATAGGCATACGCCATACCAATATAAATGACAAAAGCCAAAATGAAATTTACCGTAACGCCACCCAGCATAATAATCAAACGTTGCCAAGCTGGTTTCGAACGAAATTCCCAAGGCTGTGGAGGCAAAGCCATTTGTTCTTTGTCCATGCTTTCGTCGATCATTCCCGAAATTTTTACATAACCTCCAAGTGGTAACCATCCAATTCCATATTCGGTTTCACCAATTTTCTTTTTGAATAAAGAGAATTTAACGTCAAAAAATAAGTAGAACTTTTCTACTCGTGTTTTAAATAGTTTTGAAGGAATAAAATGTCCTAATTCGTGAAGAATAATGAGTAATGATAAGCTCAATAAAAATTGAGAAAGCTTGATAACTATTTCCATTTATTTGTCATTGCGAGGAGCGAAGCAATCTTATCCTCATATTAATTTAATTTGTATAACGCACAAAAGTAAGGTTTTCTGTTTTAGTTGCAAAGGTTTACTTTTGGGCAAGACGATAAAAAATTGTTAATAATTGACCTATTCCCTTTTTTACTGTATCATTTGTACCTTAACTTTACTTTTTGTTACGCTAAAATTAAATAGTATGTCCTCGAAATTATTTTCGCCATTAAAAATAAAAAGTATCACATTCAAAAACAGAATTGTCATTTCGCCCATGTGTCAATATTCTGCCGAAGATGGCTTTGCCAATGACTGGCATCTGGTTCATTTAGGAAGTCGCGCCAGTGGTGGAGCCGCTTTAATTATTCAAGAAGCAACCGCAGTTTCTCCCGAAGGACGTATTTCTCCCGGCGATTTAGGACTTTGGAAAGACGCACAAATCGAGAAATTACAAGCAATCAATCGGTTTATTGTTTCTCAAAATGCCATTCCCGGAATTCAATTGGCGCATGCCGGACGAAAAGCAAGTTGTGCAAAGCCTTGGAACGGAAATTTAAAACTGGACGAAACCAATGGCGGTTGGGCTACCGTTGCGCCATCTGCAGTTCCTTTTCTGTCTAATGAAAAAGCACCATTTGCCTTAGACAAAATCGGTATTCAGAAAGTAATTTCCGATTTTAAGTCGGCCACCAAAAGAACGTTAGAAGCGGGTTACCAAGTAGTCGAAATTCACGCCGCACACGGTTATCTATTACACGAATTTCTTTCGCCTTTGTCTAATTTAAGAACCGATGAATATGGCGGAAGTTTTGAAAACAGAATTCGTTTGATGCTAGAAGTCCTCGCAGCCGTACAATCCGAATGGCCTGCAAACTTGCCTTTATTTGTGAGAATATCAGCTACAGATTGGGCTGAAGGAGGTTGGAATATAGATGAATCAGTACAACTTTCGAAAATTCTAAAAGAGAAAGGAGTCGATTTAATTGACGTTTCTTCTGGCGGATTAGCGTCGCATCAACAAATTGTTTTAGGACCTAATTATCAAGTTCCTTTTGCCGAAAGAATCAAACAAGAAGCCGGAATTTTGACCGGAGCGGTGGGTTCAATAACCGAAGCAGCTCAAGCGGAAGAAATCGTCGCCACCCGAAAAGCAGATTTGGTTTTATTCGCCAGAGAATCCCTGAGAAACCCTAATTTAGCCTTGGCTTTCGCCAAAGAATTAAACGCCGAAATCACTTGGCCCAAACAATACGAAAGAGCAAAAATATAATTTATGATTTTTGAATGATGATTAACGATTTAAGATTTAGTGTTGATAAATAAGAGATTGTTTATTTTAGCAGAATTTAAACTTCTCAAATCAAAAATCGTTAATCAAAAATCTGCAATCTTTTAAACAATTACTATGCAAAAAATAAAAACAGCACTATTATCCTATGGAATGTCGGGAAAAGTTTTTCACGCGCCATTTCTAGCACTTCATCCCGGTTTCGAACTTCTTGGTTCTTGGGAAAGAAGTAAAAAACTAATCCAAGAAGATTATCCCGCAGTTATAAGTTATCCTAGTTTAGAAGCTATTTTAGAAGACAAAACCATCGATTTGGTTGTTGTAAATACGCCTGTAGGAACTCATTTTGAATACGCCAAAAAAGTTTTGCTTGCCGGAAAACACGCCTTGGTCGAAAAAGCATTTACTACCACAATTGCCGAAGCTCGGGAATTAGCCGTGTTGGCAAAAGAAAAAGGATTGAAATTATCTGTTTTCCAAAATAGAAGATGGGATAGCGATTTCAAAACTGTAAAAAAGATTGTTGATGCCAATTTTTTGGGCGAAATCGTCGAAGCTGAATTTCATTTCGATCGTTATAATCCTGTTTTAAGTCCTAAACAACACAAAGAAACTGCCAATTCTGGTGCGGGAATCCTAAAAGATTTAGGTCCGCATTTAATAGATCAAGCTTTGTATTTATTTGGTTTGCCAAAATCTGTTTTTGCCGATATTCGAATTACAAGAAGCCATTCATTAGTCGATGATTATTTAGATATCTTACTTTATTATCCGGATTTCCGAGTGCGATTGAAAGCTGGTTTTTTCGTTCGTGAACCAAATCCTTCTTTTGTTGTTCATGGTAAAAAAGGCTCCTTCTTGAAATCCCGTGGTGATGTGCAAGAAGACGATTTAAAATTAGGAAAAAAACCAAATTCAGCGGATTGGGGAACGGAGCAAGAGGGAAATGAAGGTATTTTGCATACCGAAATAGAGGGCAAAATCATCAAAGAAAAAGTACCAACGCTAAAAGGAAATTACACTGATTTTTTTGAAAGCGTTTATCAATCTATTGCAAATGATAAGCCAGAACCCGTAAATGCTCAAGATGGCGTTTATGTGATGCAAATTATTGAAGCCGCCATTCAAAGTAACGAGCAAATGAAAACGATAAATTTATAAACAAAATCTACGTAATAATCAGTCTTAAAAACCAAAATTTATTTTGAAGATGGATTATTGTATTTTTGTACCATTATTAGTAAAACAATTCTTTTGATAGATTTAGATTTTATAGTTAGGTTTAAAACCAAAACCAAATTCAAAACTGCATATCAAAACGCCAAAGCTTCGTATCTCAACCGAATTCGTTGGGCCGTTTCGATGTTTTATTTTGGGATGGGATTGTGTTTTTCTACTTGGGCAAGTCGAATCCCTAGTATTAAAACCGCATTACACTTAGGTTCTGCTGATTTAGGAACTATTTTATTTGCCTTACCCGTAGGTCAATTAACGATGATGTTTCTCTCCGGAAAACTAGTGACCCGTTTTGGCAGCCAACGGATCTTGATTTTTTCAATTTTAATGTATGCTTTTAGCATGACAAACTTGGGTTTAGCTCGAAACGCTTGGCAATTAGCGCTAGGGTTATATGTCTTTGGTGTTTTCGGAAACCTAACAAACATTTCCCTAAACACCCAAGGAGTCCATGCCGAAGCAATCTTTAAAAGAACGATTATGACATCTTTTCACGGAGTTTGGAGTTTAGCTGGATTTACTGGTGCATTAGTTGGATTAGGAATGTTGGCATTAAAAATAAGTACCTATACACACTTTTTAATCAGTGCCGTAATTGTTTTTTTATTGGTTGTATTCAACATGAAATTCTTGATTAAAGCTAAAGAAACCGTAAAAACCGAAAAACAAAAAGGATTTAGAAAACGTGACAAGTCATTGATTTTATTGGGAATAATTGGTTTTTGTAGTATGGCAAGCGAAGGAATTATGTTCGATTGGAGCGGAATTTACTTCAAGGATGTGGTGAAAGTTCCCGAAGCGTTAGTGGTTTTAGGATACACTTCCTTTATGATTATGATGTCTAGTGGACGATTTTTTGGCGATGGCTTAATCAATAAATTTGGTCGAAAAAAAGTAATGCAAATTAGCGGTTGCGTAATTTCGACAGGATTGTTTACTGCCGTACTTTTTCCGTACATAATTCCGTCAACAATTGCATTTATGTTTGTTGGATTGGGTGTCTCTACTATTATCCCTATGATATATAGTGTTGCAGGAAAACATCCTACCATCCCTACAGGCGAAGCATTAACAGCGGTTTCTAGCGTGAGTTTTCTAGGATTTTTAATGGGACCACCCTTAATTGGTTATATAGCAGAATTATTTGGATTGCGATTTTCTTTTGCCTTTATCGGTATTTTTGGATTTATCATTGCATTGATGGTAACAAAAATTAAGGTGGTAGACTAGATTTTGATCTGATATTTTTTAATTCAATTTTTTAATAAATCTAAATTCTTATAAGTCAATTGCAAATCATTAAATTTGTGGCTTATTCAAAGACATGTTAGAAAAAGAAACAATAAATTTCGAAAAAACCGCAATAGTTGGTATCGTTACCCAAAATCAAAGCGAAGAAAAACTCAACGAATATCTTGATGAATTAGAGTTTTTGACCTTTACCGCTGGTGGCGAAGTGGTGAAACGCTTTTCGCAAAAAATGGAACGTCCCAATCCAAAGACTTTTGTTGGAACCGGAAAAATAGAAGAAATCAATCTTTATGTAAAAGAAAATGATATTTCTACTTTGGTATTCGATGATGAATTAACGCCTTCACAACAGAAAAATATTTCCAAAATTATAGATTGCAAAATCTTGGATAGAACACACCTTATACTTGATATTTTTGCCCAAAGAGCCGAAACTTCGTACGCAAGAACGCAGGTAGAACTGGCGCAATGTCAATATTTATTACCTAGACTTTCCGGAATGTGGACGCACCTTGAACGCCAAAAAGGGGGAATTGGAATGCGTGGTCCGGGAGAAACAGAAATTGAAACGGATAGACGTATTGTTCGTGATCGAATTGCGTTATTGAAAGATAAAATAAAAGTAATCGACAAACAAATGGGCGTGCAACGCAGCAATCGTGGCGCTATGGTTCGTGTCGCTTTGGTGGGTTATACCAATGTTGGAAAATCAACTTTGATGAATGCTGTTGGTAAAAGCGATGTTTTTGTCGAAAACAAACTTTTTGCAACTTTGGATACAACCGTTCGAAAAGTGGTGATCAAAAACCTGCCTTTTTTACTTTCGGATACCGTAGGATTTATTCGAAAACTGCCAACACAATTGGTCGATTCTTTCAAAAGTACGCTCGATGAGGTTCGCGAAGCCGATTTGTTATTACATGTTGTTGATATTTCGCATACCGAATTCGAAGATCATATCGAATCGGTGAATCAAACTTTATTAGACATCAAAGCAAATGACAAACCGGTCCTAATGGTTTTTAATAAAATCGATGCTTACAAACATTTGACTATTGATGAAGATGATTTAATCACCGAAAAAACGCCAAGACATTTCACCCTCGAAGAATGGAAAACCACTTGGATGAGTCGCGTGGGCGAACAAAATGCATTGTTTATTTCGGCAACCAATAAAGAAAATTTCGAAGAATTTAGAGAACGAGTTTATGAAGCCGTGAGGCATATTCACATTACGCGTTTTCCTTACAATAAGTTTTTGTATCCCGATTATAAGGATGCAATCGAAAAAGAAGAAGAATAAAAAAAGCCCCGAATTCTACTAATAATTAGTACAATTCGGGGCTAAATTTTTTGTTGAAATTTAGTTAGAAACCGTAATTCACGCCAAGTCCAAAAACTTCTCTTACCTGAACCGCTTTTACTGCGTTATCATCATAAATGGTTTGTAAAGCTATATTAGCCGATAAGAATTTGTTGATTTTCATCACCAAATTCATTTGATAATCAACATCTATATTTTCTGGATGGTCTAAATAATTAGAATACAAATTCAATCTGTTTTCCATAGACACATTCGCCATTAGATTTAATTTATAATAGGCCGAAACACTTGTACCAAATTCAAATTTTGAAGATTTACCTTGCAAAACACCAAATGAAGAACCTAAAGTAGTGTATTTGCTGTCTACCAAAATTAATCGGGCAGTTGCTGGTGCAATATTGATGCTTAAATTATCATTCTTTTTCCATAACATTCCAGGTCCTAATTGAATATAGGCCGGAGAGAAAAAATGAGAAACTGCAATGTTGGTTTTATCAAAACCGCTATCCATTTGTGTTTTCAGATTAAAGAAAACAGAGTAAAACCATTGACCAGAAGCTTTCTTTCCCCAAAGAGAGTTCAACTCTAAACGGTCATCCGTTTTGGCTGTTTTTGCAGCTTCTTTTATTTTGGTTAAACCATAAGCGGCTATGATTTTTGTGTTCCAAAGAACATCGTTTTTTTTATAATTGAAATCATAATTCAATCCTAAATTCCCAGCAATACTTGAAGTTCCTCCAGCTTGCCATTGAGCATTGAAAGCAGATTGGTTAAAAAGCAGAATGAAATTCCCTCCGTTCTTCCAAAGTTTTGTCGTGTCTTTAGCCGTTTCTTGTGCGTTTGCCGAAAAGATTCCTAGAGTAATGACTAGATAAAATACAATTTTTTTCATTTTTCATTTTTTAGAAAGCTAAAGATAATAAAAACTCAATTAAATTACACTTTTTTCTTACTTTTAAAAAGTGGTACTGCCGAACAAGCTTCGCCATACATAATACTTCGCGCAAAAGCTTGCAAGTTATGTGCTGCTATAATATAAGCGCGCATGGGAACTGGTTTTTTCGAACAGCCTTTTATAATAACAGCTTTGTTCTCATAAATCGAATAATCTATTTTTGAAAGAAGTTCTTCGTATAATGCCGAATCTAAATCCTCGATGTTTCCATTGACGATTTTCTTGGCATACGGAGCTAATTGTACTGCAACCAAAATCGAAGCCCAAGCGGGAACAATGGCGTCAGTGCTACAATTGATAGCTACATATTGGTCTTGGTATAGGGACCAATCGTGATTATTAAGATGTTCTCTAAAGTCTTTTTCCTTCAGCAATAAACCTTCAAGAAGCCACTGCGAAATATCAATTTGCGCACGAATTCCCTTTGGATAATAATCTTCAAGATCGAAAACTTCCAAAGCGCTATTGGCTACTTTATTTACAATTTCTTCCATAATTAGGTCTTAAAGTCCAATGCCAAACGTCATAAAGGCTCAACATTAAGACTTTATGACTTTCGACTTTATGACTGTTTTTACAACATTCCCAATTCTAATTTTGCTTCTTCGCTCATTAAATCTTTACTCCAAGGCGGATCGAAAGTAATTTCTACTTCAGCTCCTTTTATATGCTCTATAGATTTTACTTTTTCTTCTACTTCTCTTGGTAAACTTTCCGCAACGGGACAGTTTGGTGAAGTTAGTGTCATCAGGATTTTCACTTCATAATCAGAACTTACTAATACGTCATAAATTAGCCCTAATTCGTAAATATCTACAGGAATTTCAGGATCGTAAATAGTCTTTAGTTTTTCTACGATTTGTATTCCTAATAAGTCGGTGTCTATTACTTGTTCCATAATTTTTTTATTTTGAACCATATAAGGCATTTAAGGCCATTTAAGGTTTTTATTTTGAATGTTTTTAATTAATTTATAACCAGTTTATTTCCCTTCGATACCCTTTTTTTTAAACCCTATGAAGTATTTAAGGTCATCTAAGGTTTTAGTTTTGAATGTTATTATTTTGATTAGCTTCTTATTCTTCTAAATATCTATATAATTCGTTAACATAGGTTTTTTGTCCTTCTTTAAAAATATGCGTAACATTGAAATTTATAATTAATCCAATTGGAACTTCTAAAAGTTTCATATAAGTTAAAAGTTGTGCTTCGTGAATAGGTAAAACTTTTTCGATTGATCTAAGTTCTACAACCAATTTTTTTTCTATGAATAGGTCACATCTCAAACCCGCCTCAACATCTAATCCTTTATAATTTACAGGTATTGATAATTCTGTTTGAAAATTTAATCCTTTAATCGTCAATTCTTTTTTTAAGCAACTATGATAAACACTTTCTAAAAGACCAGGTCCTAGATGTTTGTGAACTTCTATCGCACAACCATTAACCTGATAAATTAAATCTTTTAAATCCGTTTTTGTCATAATTTTTATTGTTTTGAACCATATAAGGAATTTAAGGTCATATAAGATTTCAGTTTTTGAATTTTATATTTTGAATTATAGTACGTAAATATTATCCAACTTATATGACCTTCATTGCCTTATATGGTTCGACTATTTTTTTGCATCGAAAGCCAATGCGTACATCTTTATATTTTTTATCATCGATACCAATCCGTTGGCGCGTGTTGGTGATAAATGCTCTTTTAAACCAATTTCGTCAATAAAATCCATGTCGGCATTCAGTATATCGGTAGCGGTTTGGTTTGAAAAAGTCCGAATTAATATGGCGATTATTCCTTTAGTCAAAATGGCGTCACTATCGGCGGTGAAAACAATTTTGTCTCCATTTTGTTCCCCATGTAGCCAGACTTTCGATTGGCATCCTTTGATAATGTTTTCGTCAGTTTTGAATTCTTCTTGGATTAAAGGCAAATTTTTACCTAAATCGATAATGTATTCATAGCGTTGCATCCAATCATCAAACATTGAAAATTCCGCTACTATTTCTTGTTGTATTTCTTTAATGGTCATTGTTAATTTTTAGCAAATGAATTTATTTTATCAACTAATTTTTTTATTTTTTCTGGTGGGAATCCATTATCAAAAGCTGGAGTCCCAAACGTTTTTCCTTGATACGTAATTTTTAAATTCGCAATGGCAGCTCCATCATAAAAACGTTTTTCAGTTGGAGCCTTCAATGTTGCCAAACTATCTAACTCAAAATTTTCAAAATAACCCACTAATTCCTTCCAATCGGCATCCGAAATTTTGATTTCCTCTTGAAGTCCCATGCCACTTCTTTCGTTCGAAACCAAAACTAGTTGATTTTGAACGGTTATCTTTTGATAAAAACCCCTAGTGTTTGCGGTATATTCTAAAACGGCAGTTTTCAGGTCATTTTTGGTTTGACTCGAACAACTTTTCCCAAGAAATATGCTTAAAAAAATCATGGTAAATAGTTTCATAACGTCTAGTTTAAGATAACATAAGTTGCGCTTTTTTCACTGCTTCAACCATAACGTCGATTTCTTCTTTGGTATTATAAAAAGCAAAAGAAGCTCTTATCGTTCCTGGAATGTTAAAAAATTCCATTACAGGCTGGGCGCAATGATGACCAGTTCGAACGGCTATTCCTAACTTGTCTATAATCGTGCCAATGTCGTACGGATGAATCCCCTCGATATTAAACGAAATCACCGATGTTTTTTCTTTGGCTGTGCCAAAAATTCGCAAACCTTCAATTTCTAACAAACGTTTTGTTCCGTATTCGACCAATTCTAATTCTTGTTTTTGAATGGCATCAAAACCAATAGAATTCATATAATCTACGGCTGTTCCTAACACAATTCCGCCAGCGATATTTGGGGTTCCCGCTTCGAATTTATGTGGTAAATCTGCATAAGTTGTTTTCTCGAAAGAAACTTCTTTTATCATTTCGCCGCCACCTTGATAGGGCGGTAATTTAGTAAGCCAAGCTTCTTTTCCGTATAAAATTCCTGTTCCTGTAGGACCACACATTTTGTGTCCTGAAAAAACATAAAAATCACAATCTAATTCTTGAACATCCGGCTTTAAATGCGGAACGGCTTGCGCTCCGTCAATCAAAATTGCTGCACCAAATTCGTGCGCTTTGTCAATCATATATTTAATGGGATTGATGGTTCCCAAAGCATTCGAAATATGATTTACTGTTACTATTTTGGTTTTATCCGAAAGCAATTTATCGTATTCGGCCATGATCAATTCGCCGTTTTCATTCATTGGAATCACACGTAAAATGGCTCCAGTTTTCTCGCATAACATTTGCCATGGCACAATATTGCTGTGATGTTCCATTGCCGAAACCAGCACTTCGTCGCCCGATTTTATCAGCGAAGCAAAACCATTGGCAACAGCATTAATTGCGTGCGTTGTTCCCGAAGTAAAAATCACTTCGTGGGCAAATTTTGCATGAATATGACTTTGAATTTTAGCACGCGAAACCTCATAAGCATCAGTTGCTAATTGGCTCAAAGTATGAACGCCACGATGAATGTTGGCATTTATTTCTTGATAATATTCCGCAATCGCATCAATCACGATTTGTGGTTTTTGCGAAGTGGCTCCGTTATCGAAATAAACCAACGGTTTTCCGTTTACTTTTCGTGAAAGTATTGGAAAATCGGCTCTAATTTTATTTATATCTAACATTTCTTTATTTAGAAAAATTCTAAATACAAAAGTAATAAAACTTCGAGGGATTATTACCAAACAGTTGTTAATAATTATACCATATCAGACATTTAAGGGAATATAAGAAAAACTTAAATGACCTTAAATGTCTGATATGTTAAAATCAGTATCTTGCATTGATTTATAACTCACTTTTTATGAAAAAACTTTTCAAATTCCTTGGTCTTGCTTTATTTATATTCCTGCTTTATTTTGGATATACGACTTATCCCAAACTCGATTTAATTTCTGGCTTTTCAGCCAAAAGTGTTGCTTCGGGACATTTTATCGATAATCGGTCGCAAGATTTAATCGAAAAAGGCGACAACGACATCGAAATGATCACCTTGGCAAAAAACAAAATTGACGATAACGGGAAATTTGCTATTTCTTCCGTTTATGGGTTGAAAGAACGAAAAGCCATTTACCGCGAAGGTTTGGGAGCAACTTTAATCAACGATGATTTTGATACAACAAAATCGTACGAAGTTCCCAAAAGAACAAAATTAAACAATAATTTACCTTTTCCTTATGGAAATAAAGAACCGAAGGATTCAGCTTTTGCCAATGTGGATTATGCCAAATTGAATGCGGCTGTCGCCAATGCTTTCGACGCAAAAGGACAAAAAGCGAAAAGAACGCGCTCGGTTTTGGTAATTTATAAAGACAAAATTATCGCCGAAAAATACGATACCGGTTTCAATAATGATTCCAAAATATTGGGTTGGTCCATGACAAAAAGCATTACCAGCGCTATGTTTGGCATATTACAAAAACAAGGAAAATTAGATATTTATAAACCTGCTCCAATTGCAGAATGGGCAAATGATGAACGTTCAAAAATCACCATCGCCAATTTGCTTAATATGAATAGCGGTTTAGAATGGGAAGAGGATTACACCAAGATTTCCGATGTTACGGAAATGCTTTTTCTGGATGGCGATATGAGTCAGACGCAATTAAAAAAACCGGCACAATTCAAACCTAATTCGCATTGGAATTATTCTTCGGGAACGACCAATTTGCTCTCGGGAATTTTGCGAAAACAATTCAAAACGCATCAGGAATATTTAGATTTTTGGTATTCGGCATTAATTGATAAAATCGGAATGAGCTCGATGCTTGTCGAAACAGACATGTCAGGAAATTATGTAGGTTCGTCCTACGGCTGGGCAACCACGCGCGATTGGTCCAAATTTGGATTGTTGTATTTGCACAAAGGCAATTGGAACGGAGAACAAATTTTGGACGAAAGTTGGGTAAAATTTACCGCAACACCAACTAACACCTCTAACGGAAAATATGGCGCTCACTTTTGGCTTAATGCCAGCGGAAAATTCCCTGATGTGCCAAAAGACCTATTTTATTGCAGCGGTTATCAAGGACAAATGGTTGCTATTTTCCCAAGTCACGATTTAGTAATCGTCCGAATGGGTTTGAAAGAAGATCCAGAGTTCGATTTTAATGGATTGTTGAGTGGGGTTGTGGGGAGTTTGAAGAAGTAAATTTAATCGCAAATCGCGCAAAGTAAAAAGAGCAAAGGGCGCAAAGTTTACTAATAAACTTTGCGCCCTTTGTTAAACCTTAGTGAACTTTGCGTTTAAAAACTACAAATCAAATCCCATTTTTACGCCTAATTTCGTAGCGATAATTTTGGTGATTCGTTGTTTTAATTCTGGTATTTTGATGCTTTCAATAAGTGCGTTTGAGAAAGCGTACATCAATAAAGCTTTGGCTTCTTTCTTAGGAATTCCACGTTGTTGCATGTAGAACATGGCGGTTTCGTCTAATTGTCCAACGGTGCAACCGTGCGAACATTTTACGTCATCGGCAAAAATCTCCAATTGTGGTTTTGCATTTATCGTAGACTTATCTCCAAGCAAAATGTTGTTACTTTTTTGGAACGCGTTCGTTTTTTGAGCTTCTTTTTCGACGAAAATCTTTCCGTTGAAAACCCCTGTCGAACGATCCGAATAAATCCCTTTATAATCTTGGTGGCTTTCGCAATTTGGCGTAGAATGTTGTACCAAAGTATAATGATCTACGTGTTGTTTTTCTCCAATAATCGTAATTCCGTTGAGGTTGCTGACAATTCTTTCACCAAAATGATAAAAGTTCAGGTTGTTTCGGGTCAGGTTTCCACCAAAGCAAAAAGTGTTAACCGATACATTGGTTTCTTGTTTTTGAGAAACATACGTATTGTCGATTAGATTGGCTTCGAGGTTGTCATTTTGAATTTTATAATAATCAACAATCGCGCGTTTTTGTGCAAAAATCTCCGTAACGGAATTGGTTAAAACTGGATTGTCGTTTAAACTTTGATGTCTTTCGATGATTTGAACATGTGAATTTTCTCCCACAATGATCAAATTTCTTGGTTGAACCAAAAGTGCCGCTTCGTTGCCTGTCGAGAAATACATAATCTCGATTGGTTTTCGAACTACCGTACTTTTCGGAATATTTACATACGCTCCTTCATTGGCGAAAGCCGTGTTTAGCGAAGTTAAACTTTCATCTTTATTGGCAATTTTATTAAAATAGTTGTCAATAACCATTTTGTATTTTGGCTTGTTCAATGCCGATGACATCAAGCAAATATCAAGTCCTTCGTGAGTTGTTGAAGACAAATGCGAGCTAAAAATCCCGTCAATAAATACCACTTTATAAGTGTCGATTTCGTGGATAAAATATTTTTTCACATCATTAAAATCGATGGAGTTTTCGCCTTTTGGAAAAACGGTAAAGTCATTTTTCAAGATGGTATTTAACGAAGTATATTTCCAAGATTCTTCCTTTTTGGTCGGGAAACCTTTATTTTCAAAGTTTTTTATAGCCGAAGTTCGCACATCATGAAGTTCAGAATGAACATCAACTTGCTCTTCAAAAGCCATAAAAGACGACAGTAATTTTTCTTTTAATTCCATTATAGGTAGTTATAAGTTATGAGTTATAAGTTATGAGTTTTGCAAACTGCAAACTGTAAACTGCAAACTAATTTTACGCTTCTTGTTCTTGTTTAATCCAGTCGTAACCTTTTTCTTCTAATTCTAGAGCCAATGCTGCCCCGCCCGATTTAACAATTCTTCCGTTGTATAAAACGTGAACATAATCAGGAACTATATAATCTAAAAGTCTTTGGTAATGCGTGATTACGATGATAGCATTTTTGTCGCTTTTCAATTTGTTTACCCCATTGGCAACAATTCTAAGGGCATCAATATCTAGACCAGAATCGGTTTCGTCAAGAATGGCTAGTTTTGGTTCTAACATGGCCATTTGGAAAATTTCATTCCTTTTTTTCTCTCCACCCGAAAAACCTTCGTTTAACGAACGAGACAAAAATTTACGGTCAATTTCTAATAATTCTGATTTTTCACGAATGACTTTTAACATTTCGTTAGCCGGCATTTCTTCTAATTTGTTCGCTTTGCGCGTTTCGTTGATTGCCGTTCTAATGAAATTGGTAACCGAAACTCCAGGAATTTCGACAGGATATTGAAACGAAAGGAACACCCCTTTGTGCGCTCTTTCTTCTGGAGCCAATTCCGAAATATCTTCGCCGTCTAAAAAGATTTCTCCTTCGGTCACTTCGTAATTTTCGTTTCCGGCAATTATTGCAGAAAGCGTACTTTTTCCGGCACCATTTGGTCCCATAATCGCATGGATTTCTCCCGCTTTCACTTCAAGGTTGATTCCTTTTAATATTTCTTTGTCTCCAATAGAGGCGTGTAAATTTTTTATTGATAACATCTTGTTTTCTTTGTTTATTCGTAATGACCTTTTAATGATAAAATGTCTAATATTTCAATTGTATTTTCTTCTGTAACTTTATATATGATGCGATGTTCTTGATTTATTCTTCTTGACCATTTTCCAGAAAGTTGGTGTTTCAATTGTTCTGGTTTTCCGATTCCTTCAAAAGGATGAAGTTGAATATCTTCAATTAAAGAATATATTTTATTCAATATTCCTTTATTTCCAGACTTTATCCAAAAATCTAAATCTGCCTTTGCTTTGTTTGAAAAATCTATTTGCATAATTTTTTCAATTCCTCCATAGTCATTCTAATTCCTTTTCCATCACGAATGCTTTTTTCGGCTTCTAAAATTTCTTTTACAAACGCTGGATTATAAGGCTTTTCGACTTCTTGAACGATTTCAAAACCCAATGATTTTGCCAATGATTTCAACACTGGAAAATCTTTTTTCTTAACGTTTTTTAAAATGAGTTCCATAATAGTGTAATTTATTTGTTCCTTCAAATTTACAAAAAATTAGCCTACGCTTCCTTCCAAACTTATCTCCAACAATTTTTGTGCTTCAACTGCAAATTCCATTGGCAATTTGTTCAATACATCTTTGCTGAAACCGTTTACGATTAAAGCAATAGCTTTTTCGGTTGGAATTCCACGTTGGTTGCAATAGAAAACTTGGTCTTCGCCAATTTTACTCGTCGTGGCTTCATGCTCTATTTTGGCCGATGGATTTTTGCTTTCGATATAAGGAAAAGTATTAGCGCTGCAATTATTCCCCATTAATAAGGAATCGCATTGCGAAAAGTTCCTTGCATTATCTGCATTCGGTCCCACTTTCACTAATCCTCTATAACTATTATGTGATTTTCCTGCAGAAATTCCTTTGGAAATAATCGTTGATTTTGTGTTTTTTCCAAGGTGAATCATCTTGGTTCCTGTATCGGCTTGTTGGAAATTATTGGTTACGGCAATCGAATAAAATTCGCCAACCGAATTATCTCCTTTCAAAACACAAGAAGGATATTTCCAAGTTACAGCCGAACCGGTTTCGACTTGCGTCCAAGAAATTTTTGCGTTTTTCTCGCACAAGCCTCTTTTGGTTACAAAATTGAAAACGCCACCTTTTCCTTCCTTGTTTCCAGGATACCAGTTTTGAACAGTCGAATATTTTATTTCGGCATCGTCCATGGCGATAAGTTCAACAACTGCAGCGTGCAATTGGTTTTCGTCACGACTTGGTGCGGTGCAACCTTCAAGATAACTTACGTAACTACCTTCGTCGGCAATTAATAATGTTCTTTCGAATTGACCTGTTCCAGCTTGATTGATACGGAAATACGTTGAAAGTTCCATTGGGCAACGAACGCCTTTAGGAATATAACAGAAACTTCCATCAGAGAAAACAGCCGAATTTAAGGCAGCATAAAAATTATCTTTTTGAGGCACAATAGTTCCAAGATATTTTCGAACCAATTCAGGATGTTCCTTAATTGCTTCGGAAATACTCATGAAAATAATGCCTTTTTCACCTAATGTTTTCTTGAATGTTGTGGCTACCGAAACCGAATCGACAACGACATCCATGGCAACATTATTCATCATTTTTTGTTCATCGACAGAGATTCCTAACTTTTTGTACATTTCTAAAAGTTCAGGATCTACATCGTCTAATGATTTATTAGGATCAATAGCTTTTGGAGCTGAATAATAAGAAATCGCCTGAAAATCAGGTTTTGTGTACTGTACATTTGCCCATTCCGGCTCTGTCATTTGCTCCCAAGCACGAAAAGCCTCAATGCGCCAGTCGGTCATCCATTGTGGTTCTTCTTTCCTATGCGAAATGGCTCGAACAATGTCCTCGTTCAAACCAATAGGAAAAGTATCCGATTCTATATCTGTATAAAATCCGTATTCGTATTCTTTAGTTTCGAGTTCAACTCGTAAATGGTCTTCAGTGTATTTACTCATTTAATTATAAAATTTAAAGATTAAAAAATTCAAAGATTGAATGCTAATCTTTAGTATTATTGTTTAGGTATTTTATGAAATTCGAAAGGTTTTGAGATATTTCAATGCTTACATCATAACTAATTTGAATGTGATCTTGATTACACAACTGCAATTCTCTCGATAATATCAACATATTTCTAACTTCTGCACAACTTCCTTTCGAATATTTCAGGTATCTTATGAATTGCCTATTATTATTGTATTCCGAACCCTCAGCAATATTATTTGTAATTGATACAACAGCTCTTTTTAACTGGTCTTTAAACCCATATTCTTTATCAAAAGATTTATTATTTAATAATTCAAAAATTAATTTTGTTAAGACAATCCCTTTTTTGTGAACTTCAAATTCTTCAAACGATTTTGTCATATTAATAATCTTTAAATCTTTAAATTTTCAATCTTTGAATTTATAAAGAAAAACTCTCTCCGCAACCACAAGTTCGACTTGCATTCGGGTTATTGAAAACAAATCCTTTTCCGTTTAATCCGCCAGAGAATTCTAAAATTGTACCCGCTAAATACAGGAACGATTTTTTCTCTACGGCAATTGTTATTTCGTTATCCACGAAAATTTTATCGTCTTCACCTTTGTTTTTGTCAAACTTCAAATCGTAAGACAATCCAGAGCATCCGCCGCTTTTTACGCCCACTCTTACATAATCTTTTGCGGCATCAAAACCATCGTCTTTCATTAAATCGATGATTTTCTTTTTGGCAGTATCAGAAACTTTAATCATAGCTTATATAGAATTTGTCTAAATAAAGCACAAAGATATTACAAATAAGACTTTTTATCAAACATCATAACGTTTTTATAACTATAATTGAATAGAAAAAGTTGATATGACGTTTATGTTGCAGAAAACGGATTCGCTAACTTTGTTTTTAATGGAAAAACAATTCTACATATTATGAAATTATACCCAATAGAATCCGGAAATTTTAAGCTTGATGGTGGTGCAATGTTTGGTGTTGTGCCAAAAACAATTTGGAGTAGAACCAATCCAGCCGACGATAAAAACTTGATTGATCTTGCCACAAGATGTTTGCTTATCGAAGACGGGAATCGCCTGATTTTGATTGATAACGGAATGGGCGACAAGCAATCCGAGAAGTTTTTCGGGTATTATTCGCTTTGGGGAACACATTCTATCGATAAATCTTTGGCAAAATTTGGCTTTCATCGCGATGATATCACCGATGTTTTTTTGACACATCTTCATTTTGACCATTGTGGCGGAAGTGTAATCTGGAACAAAGACAGAACTGGTTATGAAGTGGCTTTTAAAAATGCCAAATATTGGACCAATGAAAATCATTGGGAATGGGCTAAAAAACCAAATCTTCGGGAGAAAGCATCCTTTTTATCCGAAAACATTTTGCCTTTACACGAAAGTGGGCAATTGAATTTTATGAAACTTCCAGAAGGTGATTTTGTCGAAAAATCGGAACTTGATTTTGGAGTTTTCTTTGTTGACGGTCACACTGAAAAAATGATGATTCCACACATTAAATATCAGGATAAAACGATTGTTTTTTGCGCTGATTTATTGGCTACAGCCGGACACATTCCCATTCCGTATGTGATGGGTTATGATACAAGACCGTTATTGACCATGCCTGAAAAAACAAAATTCCTTACCGCAGCTGCCCAAAATAATTATTATTTATTCTTGGAACACGATGCGCATAACCAAATCATAACGGTCGAAAAAACGGAAGTAGGAATTCGATTGAAAGACGTTTATAGTTGTGATGAAATTCTATAAATAGTGTTAATTATGTTTCTGTTTTCAAGGAAACAATCTACTTTTAGACCAATATTTTAATTTACATTCAATGAAAAACATTCAATATATTTTTGTCTCTGCAATTGCCACTCTAGCTTTATCAGGTTGTGGCGCATCAAAATCGGTTTCTAACGCGGGTTTATTATATGAAACCGCTCCTTTAAACATTCAAAAAAAGGGGCCAATAAGTGAAGAAGACCTGAAACGATGGAGTCATTTAGACTTGGTAAAGGACACAATTCCGGGAATGAGCGTTGATAAAGCGTTTGCAGAATTATTAAAATACAAAAAAGGGGCTAAAGTCATAGTCGCAGTTTTAGATTCAGGTGTTGACATTGAACATGAAGATTTAAATACGGTTCTTTGGACCAATAAAAAAGAAATTCCTGGAAACGGAATCGATGATGACAATAATGGTTTTATTGATGATGTTCATGGTTGGAATTTCCTTGGCGATATTACAAAAGAAAACGAAGAATATGACCGAATTCTTAACAACAAAAATAATGTTGATGCTGCTTTATTTCAACAAGCAAAGGCTAAACATGATAAGAAAATAGCAGAAAGTATTAAAGGGAAAGATCAATTAGAAAAAATGTTGCAAGCAACTAAAAATGCAGATGATGTTTTGGTTAAATTTTTCGGGAAATCAGTCTATTCTGTTGAAGAAGTAGAAGCAATTAAATCCCAAGATTCAGTATTGAATGGTAGTAAAAATATTATGCAAAGAATGCTATCTTTTGGTTTAAGCATTACGGATTTGAAAGGTGAAATTCAAAAAGAACTAGACGATGATATTGCTACAATTGATGGAAATAAATCAACAAAGAATTTTAGAAAAGTACTTGGCGATAATCCAGATGATCTTACCGATACAAAATACGGAAATAGTAATGTAATGGGACCGGACAAAGAAGAAATTCTTCACGGAACTCATGTTGCAGGTATCATTGCTCAAGTTAGAAACAACGGAATTGGCGGTGATGGAATTGCAAATAATGTAGAAATTATGACAATTCGTGCCGTTCCTGATGGAGATGAATACGACAAAGATATCGCGCTTGGGATTCGTTATGCCGTAGATAATGGAGCAAAAATAATCAATGGAAGCTTTGGAAAAAGTTTCTCTCCCCATAAACAATGGGTTTATGATGCTATAAAATATGCCGAAAGCAAAGATGTATTAATTGTGCATGCTGCAGGGAATGATACAAAAAACATTGATTATGTAGATAATTATCCAAATGATTCGGAGGATAAAAAGATAGAATTTGCGGATAATTTAATCACAATTGGCGCATTAAATTTTGAATATGGTTCGAAAATGATTGCTGAATTTTCGAATTTTGGAGAAATTAATGTTGATGTTTTTGCTCCTGGAGTAAAAATTTATGCTTCAACACCTAATAACACCTACAAATTCGAACAAGGAACTTCAATGGCATCGCCAAATGTTGCTGGAGTTGCCGCTTTAATACGTTCGTATTATCCAAAATTATCTGCCAAAGAAGTAAAACATATTTTGATGGATTCCGGACTGGCAATCTCCACAGATGTAATCGTTGGAGGTAATCCAAATGATATTCGTCCTTTTACTTCTTTATGTAAATCTGGGAAAATTGTAAACGCTTATAATGCGTTAATAATGGCCAAAATAATGTCCAAGAAAAAATAATTTTACATTCGAAGGATTTTAATTCTTCTATTTTTTTATTGATTATGAAAAAACTTCTTTTACTTTTCCTTCTTTCTGTGAATTTCGGAAATCTATTTGCTCAAAGTTCCGTCTATTGGCAACAAAAGGTAGACTATAAAATGGAAGTTGTTATGGATGTGAAAAACTACCAATATAAAGGGAAGCAGGAATTGGTTTATACCAATAATTCACCCGATACTTTACGCCGCGTTTTTTATCATTTGTTCAATAATGCTTTTCAGCCCGGAAGCGAAATGGACGCCCGAATTCAAAGCATCAAAGATCCAGATGCTAGAATGGTCAACAAGATAAAAGTAGGTGATAAGGAAATCAAAGAAAGTCGAGTAAAAACTTTGAAACCAAATGAAATTGGGTATTTGAAAATCTCCAATTTCAAGCAAGACGGAATTACTGCCGATGCAAAAACTGTGGGAACGATTCTAGAAGTGACTTTGGCAAAGCCACTTTTACCCAACTCAAAAACTACTTTTACCTTAGATTTTGATGGACAAGTTCCCGTTCAAATTCGTCGTTCTGGAAGAAATAATTCCGAAGGAGTCGAATTATCTATGGCGCAATGGTATCCAAAAATAGCCGAATTTGATTTCGAAGGTTGGCACGCCGATCCTTATATTGCTCGTGAATTTCATGGTGTTTGGGGAAATTTCGACGTAAATATTACCATCGACGCAGCATATGTTTTAGGTGGAACTGGTTATTTGCAAAACCCAAACGAAATAGGGCATGGCTATCAAGATTCAGGAATTATTGTGGTGTATCCAAAGAAAACCAAAACCCTCACTTGGCATTTCGTAGCACCAATGGTGCATGATTTTGCTTGGGCTGCCGACAAAAATTATATTCATGATGTTGTCAAAGGACCTAATAATGTCGATTTACATTTTCTTTATAAAAACAATCCAAAAACCATTGAGAACTGGAAAAACGTTCAACCATTAATGGTCAAAGTGATGGATTTTTACAACAAGACCGTTGGAAATTATCCCTATAAACAATATTCGTTTATTCAAGGTGGCGATGGCGGAATGGAATACGCCATGTGCACGCTTATGCTTGGAAACGGAAAACTAGAAGGGATTTTGGGTACGGCGACACATGAATTAGGACATTCATGGTTTCAGCAAATTTTGGCTTCCAACGAAAGCAAACATCCATGGATGGACGAGGGATTTACCTCTTATATCGAAGATTTAGCATTGAATGAAATCGCCATTAAAAAAGAGGATAATCCTTTCGAATCGGCTTACAAATCCTATTATAAGTTAGTAGAATCTGGCAAAGAACAACCGCAAACTACCCACGGAGATCGATATGACGAGAATAGACCGTATAGTATTTCATCGTATTCTAAAGGGGAAATTTTCTTGTCGCAGTTAGAATATTTGATTGGAAAAGAAAATGTAATAAAAACGCTAAAACGCTATTTTCAAGAGTTTAAATTCAAACATCCAACGCCAAATGACATCAAAAGAACGGCCGAAAGAGTTTCTGGAGCCAACTTAGATTGGTATTTAACGGATTGGACACAAACTACAAATACGATAGATTATGGCATTAAGGAAGTGAAAGATAACGCCGATAAAACGACTATTGTTTTAGAAAGAATCGGTAGAATGCCAATGCCAATTGATGTTTTGGTCGAATATACAGATGGCACAAAAGAAAGTTTTTACATGCCGTTGCGCATGATGAGTCACGAGAAAGCTAACCCGAACCCTGAAATTAAAAGAACCGTTTTAGGCGATTGGGCTTGGGCATTTCCAACGTATGAATTTAGTATTTCTAAGTCAAAAACTGCCATCAAGAAAATCACTATAGATTCAAGCGGATTAATGTCCGATGTAAAGCGAGAGAATAATTTTTATGAGGTAAAATAGAATTTTACTCTAACAAAAAACAGTTGATCGCTAAAGTTTAATAACGTGTTTTCTTAGAACGAGACAGCTTTAAAACGGCCCTAAATCAGACGATTTTTTTACTTTAAAAACGAAAAAATCACTTTCAACATATTAGATTGTTATTCTAAATATTGAAATTCATAATTGTAAATTTACTTCGTAACTTTGCGCCTTAATAAATTCGCAATGAAATTTAAATTTATATATATTCTTTCTTTGGTTTTTGTGCTGTTTTCGTGTAAAGACGAAACGAAAAAGCGTATTGTTGAGACTGAAAAGGACATCAAAAAGAAAGAATTAATTTTTTCGAATATCGAAAAAGGTTGGGTTTTTAACACCAATCCAATTAATTCAACTTCCCAAGCGAACAAATCGTCTTGGAACGAATGGCGTATGTTCTTGGCAGAATTAGAGCAGAAACCAAAGAAAACAATAGGTGCTTTCCAAAAAAAATCGGCTGAACTTTCTAAGAAAGTCATGGATTTGAATAATAATATTCCAATAAATTTCAGTACACCCCAAATCAAAAGCCGAATTTCAATGCTGATTACCAAAGTAGAAATGTTAGATTTATACATTCACTTAGACAATATTCCGGATAAAAAAGTGGTTGGTTTGGTTGGAGAAATCAACGTAGAATTGATTTCTTTACAAAATCAAATGGATAAAATCGTTCAAAAAAGTAAAATTCCGCTTGAAGAAGGCGAGTCTGAATTGAAGAAAATGTTGGATACTTCTAGAGCAATTCCAAATATAAAAATAGACCCAAATCTCCCTCGCGTTGAGTAAATCTAACTTATATAAAATCTACGATAGTTCGCCAAAAATTAAGCAAATTGTCGATAGTTTACAGCAAGCCGAACAAAAAATCCAGTTGAACGGATTGATTGGTTCGTCGCTTTCGTTTGTGGTGCAATCGCTTTTCAAAAAGGCCGAAAAACCATTTTTGGTTATCCTAAATGACAAGGAAGAAGCTGCCTATTATTTGAACGATTTAGAGCAAATGATAGGGGAAGAGGACGTGCTTTTTTACCCCGGTTCGTACCGTCGTCCTTACCAAATTGAAGATACCGATAATGCCAATGTTTTGCTTCGAGCCGAAGTCTTGAACCGCATTAATTCCCGCAGAAAACCTGCAATAATTGTCACTTATCCCGAAGCGCTTTTCGAGAAAGTGGTTACGCGAAAAGAGTTGGATAAAAACACCTTGAAAGTGGCTGTTGGCGACAAAATTTCTATTGATTTTATCAATGAAGTTTTGTTCGAATACGAATTTAAAAGAGTCGATTTCATAACCGAACCTGGCGAATTTTCCGTTCGTGGCGGAATCGTTGATGTGTTTTCTTTTTCGAATGATAATCCATATCGAATTGAGTTTTTTGGTGACGAGGTCGAAAGTATTCGAAGCTTCGATGTTGAAACGCAATTGTCTATCGAAAAGCAGAAAAAAATAACGATAATTCCGAATGTTGAAAATAAATTCTTTCAGGAAAACCGCGAAAGTTTCTTGGAATATATCAATGATAAGACCATTATTTTCATTCAAAATACCGATTCGCTTTTTTCGAAATTGGATAAACTTTTTGGCAAAGCCACAGAAATTTTCGAAAATCTGAATGCTACGATAGAGCACGTTGCGCCGCAACAATTATTTTTGAATCAGGCGGAATTCATCAAGAAAAGTTTAAATTTTTCGGTTGTCGAATTGAGTTCAAAACCTATTTATAGAACTAAAAGCGTGTTCGATTTTCATATCAAACCACAACCGTCATTCAATAAGCAATTCGATTTGTTGTTGAATAATTTAAATGACAACCATTTTAACGGTTATAAAAATTATTTGTTCTGTTCGAATGAGGCTCAAGCCAAAAGGTTTCACGATATTTTCGAAACATTGGACGAAGAAAATTCGGAGAACATTCGGAAGCAATACAACACGATTGTGTTGCCACTATTTCAAGGTTTTATTGACGAAGAAAACCAAATTGCTTGTTATACCGATCACCAAATTTTTGAGCGTTACCATAAATTTAGTATCAAAAATAATATTTCGAAGAAGCAAAACATCACTTTAAAAGAATTGACGACTTTGTCCGTTGGCGATTATGTAACGCATATCGATCACGGAATTGGACGATTTGGTGGCTTGCAAAAAATTCAAGTCGAGGGCAGAACCCAAGAAGCCATAAAATTGGTTTATGCCGATAATGACATTGTTTATGTGAGCATTCACTCGCTTTACAAGATTTCGAAATATACTGGAAAAGACGGAACACCGCCTAAAATTTATAAACTCGGTTCGAATGCTTGGAAGATTCTAAAGCAAAAAACCAAGGCGCGTGTCAAACATATTGCGTTCAATTTGATTCAATTGTATGCCAAAAGAAAACTGGAAAAAGGATTCCGTTTTGCGCCCGACAGTTATTTGCAAAACGAATTAGAAAGTTCCTTTATTTACGAAGATACGCCCGATCAAACCAAATCGACGGCAGAAGTAAAAGCCGATATGGAAAGTGATCGCCCGATGGATCGCTTGGTTTGTGGCGATGTAGGTTTCGGAAAAACCGAAGTCGCTATTCGAGCTGCTTTCAAAGCCGTTGACAATAGCAAACAAGTGGCGGTTTTGGTTCCCACGACGATTCTGGCCTATCAACATTACCGCACTTTTACCGAAAGGTTGAAAGAAATGCCCGTTTCTGTGGGTTATTTAAACCGTTTTAGAACCGCAAAACAAAAAGCCGAAACCTTAAGATTATTAGCCGAAGGGAAACTCGATATCGTCATTGGAACGCATCAATTGGTCAACAAAAATGTGGTTTTCAAAGACCTTGGATTATTGATTGTGGATGAGGAACAAAAATTTGGTGTCAACGTAAAAGACAAATTGAAAACCATCGCTGCCAATGTCGATACGTTGACATTAACGGCAACGCCCATCCCGAGAACGTTGCAGTTTTCATTGATGGCCGCCCGCGATTTATCCGTAATTACAACTCCACCACCCAATCGTTATCCGATTGAAACGAACGTGGTCGGTTTTAGCGAAGAGTTGATTCGGGATGCGATTTCGTATGAAATTCAGCGAAACGGACAGGTTTTCTTTATTAATAATCGAATAGAAAACATCAAGGAAGTGGCTGGAATGATTCAGCGATTGGTGCCTGATGCCCGAGTGGGAATTGGTCACGGCCAGATGGAAGGCAGCAAATTGGAAGAATTGATGTTGGCTTTTATGAACGGCGAATTTGATGTTTTGGTGGCAACCACCATTATCGAAAGCGGATTAGACGTTCCTAATGCCAATACGATTTTTATCAATAATGCCAATAATTTTGGACTTTCCGATTTGCATCAAATGCGCGGTCGAGTAGGGCGTAGCAACAAGAAAGCATTTTGTTATTTTATTTGTCCGCCGTATTCAGCGATGACCGATGATGCTCGGAAACGGATTCAGGCTTTGGAACAATTCTCCGAATTGGGAAGTGGCTTTAACATTGCGATGAAAGATTTAGAAATTCGTGGCGCAGGAGATTTATTGGGTGGCGAACAAAGTGGTTTCATCAACGAAATTGGTTTTGACACGTATCAAAAAATCATGAACGAAGCCATCGACGAATTGAAGGAAAACGAATTCAAGGATTTGTATGAAAACGAAGATAGCGGCGTCGAGAAAGAATACGTCAAAGAATTGCAAATCGACACTGATTTTGAGCTTTTGTTTTCGGATGAATACATCAATAATGTCACAGAACGATTGAGTTTATACAATGAATTAGGTTCCGTAAAAAATGAAGATGAATTGATAGTTTTTCAAAATAAATTAATCGACCGTTTTGGCCCAATGCCTCCACGAGCCAATGCTTTGATGAATAGTATTCGCATCAAATGGATTGCCACCAGAGTGGGAATTGAAAAATTAGTGATGAAAAAAGGCAAAATGATTGGCTATTTTGTTGCTGATCAAAACTCGGATTATTACACTTCGAAACGCTTTCGTCAAATGATACAATTTGTACAAAAACACAATAGTATTTGTATCATGAAAGAAAAGCAAACGCCAGCTGGTTTACGTCTTTTGTTGACTTTTGACAATGTAAAAACCACCCGAAGAGCATTGGAATTGATGGAGATGTTAGAGAAATAATTAAACCCATCTAGACAAAATCTTTAATTTATTTGACTTCTTTAATCGCTGTTTTCTCAATCCACCCTTGTGTTCCATCAATTAATTCAATTTTTTTCCAATTGTCAACTTTTTCCAAAACATACACCGTGGTTCCTTCATGAAGTGTAAAAACAGTTGAACTTGCTGTTTGAGGTTCGCTTTTGACCAAAATCATTTCGGCAAAAACAATAGCTGGTTTTTCATTGTCAAAATTGTTTTTCTCTTTAATTGCTGCAGATATACTGATTGACAACAAAAATAATAAGACAAACATTCCGAAGAAAAAAATGCGTTTGTATAATGCAGTTTGTGAAAAATAATACCCAAGAAAAAACAACAGAAAAAGTGTCGAAAACCCAACCGAAATCCACGCCCAAGTATTGTAATGAAAAGTCGAAGTTAAATCATGAATCCATTTCGAAAAGCCCACTTTTGGCACTTCTTTCACCTCGTCGATAGTTAATTTTTGGGCAAATTTAAGATTGTTTTTAATTTCTGAATCCTCTGGATTAAGAAGCAAAGCCTTTTGATAATTATAAATTGCCGGAGCTACTTTGTTCAATTTAAAATAGCAATTCGCTAAATTAAAATACAACTCAGCGGATTGCTTTTTGGTTGCCAAAACACTTTCATAAGCAGAAACCGCTTGCTCGTATTTCCCTTTTTGATATAACGAATTCCCTGTTTCAAAACCGCTTTGGGCAAAGAAAACTTGGGTTATCAGTAAAAATATAAATAGTAACTTTTTCATTGTTTATTTTTTTTGGAACGCGGATAAAACAGATTCGATAAATCGAAAACACGGATTTTTAAAGATTTTTAATTAAAAATTAGTTTCTATCCGCTTTGGAGTATCCGTTTTATCTGCGTGCTTTTTAAGAAATTTGTTTTTCTAAATCTGAAATTATTAAAACTGCTTTATCAAAATCATCTTGAATAGTCGAACTAGATAGCAATGCATACCTTGCTAATTCACAATTTTCGGTTAGATTAATAAATTCGACTACCGTTTCTGGACTTGCATTTCTAGACAACAAGAGCTCTTGAATATTGCTTTTAGTCATTTCAGAAGTTTCAATATTAAGTTTTCCTTTCAAGAAATTATGCAGTGCTTTTTCTAAAGCTACATAAAATGGCTCTTTATTATTGATTTGTTTTTTGGCTTCCGACAAATATTTTTTAGCCAATTTGTTGTTCATTTTAATTTTACTTCCTGTGATATCTCCATCTATTGCTTCTTTTTTCTTTTTTAACATTACTATTAATGGAAGGATAAAAAACGGCAAAAATAACAACATAAAGTAAGATTTCGATCCAAAGAAATCATCCTTTTTCATAGAAATAAGCTTGCTTTTTAGCTTTATATATTTGAATTGATCTGTACTTGATATTTTGTTTTTTGCCACTTCACTTGTTGCTGCATGGGATGCTGAAGAATCATTATTTACGATTGGACCATCAAGAACATTAATCATTATTTCAGGAGAATTGATAGTTTTATACGTCCCTGTATTCAAATCAAAATAGGAAAACTGCATTGGTTTTATAGCATAATTCCCTTTGTATTGGGGAATTATGGTATAACTGTCGGAGATTTTTCCGGACATTCCTGTCAAAGCCGTATTCACTTGTTCGCTGTGAACCGGATCGTACATTTCCAAAGAATTGGGAACAACTGGTTTTGGTAAATTGAATAATTTCATATTCCCATTTCCAGAAGCACTAATAATCAAATTGAGGCTTTCTCCGTTTTTTAAATTCGTTTTCGAAGGAATTACTTTAAAATCAAATTTACCCACAGCACCCGAAAATCCTTCTGGTTTTCCAGCTTCAGGAAGTGCTTTAACGGTAATGCTTTTTGCACCCGCGGAAACTCTTTTATTTCCATTCGTTACCGCTACGCGACCAAACATGTCCCTTCGATTGGTTGGCAATTGCACATCAACGTCGAGCGATAAGGGTTCTATAACCAACTTCCCTGATTTTTGCGGGTATAAAACTGTTTTCCGGAGTACTACAAATCGGTATTTTTCTCCTTTAAACATTCCTTCTTCACCAACAAGTTGCTTGATGTCAATATTTTGACTCCAAAAATCATTGTATTTAGGCTTGTCTAATTCCCTCCAATTTGTGATTCCTATATTGTAACTGAAATACAATTTATACACGACCGTAATAGGTTCGTTGACATAGGGATTTGTTTTAGAAATATCGGCAACCAAATAAAGATTGTTATCCGCAGAAACCTGAGCGGCATCATTAGGATCTTTTGCCTCCTGAACCGCATTGGTAACATTGATTTTTATAGGTGACGTTTTATAAATTTGCCCGTTATATTCTATCGAAGCCTGTTTTATAATTAATGTTCCTTTTTGGTTTGGCAAAAGATAATACGAATAAGTTTTTTCGAAAGAACTTTTCCCGTTTATCCACGACTGACTCACCTGCTGGCTTGGTCCTGCAATAATTCTAAATCCTTCAAAAGAAGGCTGATTAAAGTTGTCACCATCAATATTCATGGTGAAATCAATTCGAAGTCTCTCGTTTAGTCCAAGTGTGTTTTTGCTGACTTTGGCCTCAAATTGTACTTGAGCCAAAAGTCCTTGAAAACTTACTAGTAATAGAATTAAATACCTTTTCATTACTTGTTTAATCGTTTATTTGTTGAATGTTTATGGTTAATCGTTGAAATGGTTAATCGGTAGCTTCGATTAAACAAATAAACGAATTAACAGTTAAATCAGACATTACCAATCTTTTTCAGTTTTTACTGGTTTTCCTTTTACTTTTTGTGCGTTTACTTTGTCTTGAACCTTTTTTTCTTCGTTGTTTACGGCGTCTAAAAGATTCTCTAATCGTTGTTTCGAAATTCCGCCTGGAGCAGGTTTTGGTTGACCGTTTTCGCCTGGTTTTTTATCATTTTCACCCGGCTTATCTTTTGGTTTATCCTTATCTTTTCCTTTATCGTCTTTCTTATCCTTGTCTCCGTCTTTCTTATCGTCCTTTTTATCTTTGTTCTTATCGTCCTTTTTCTTGTCGTCCTTCTTGTCTTTGTTTTTATCTTTTTTCTTATCGTCTTTTGGAGGATTCTCTTTCAACATTTTTTTGGCCAAAGCATAATTATACCTTGTTTGTTCGTCCGAAGGCTTATTGCGCAAAGCATTTTTATAAGCTTCAACGGCTTCCGAATAATTTTTTTCCTTCATCAAAACATTTCCCAAATTGTGAAATGCCTCGTGTTTCTGAACTCTTGATTTAGTATTCTCAATGGCTTTTACATAAGCAAATTTGGCTTCCGAATTTTGGTTTTGCTTATAAATGGCATTCCCTAAATTATAAGATGCTGCTGCTTTTTTAGGAAACTTTGAATGCGAAATCCGGTAATTGGCTTCCGCATCAACGAATTTTTTCTCCGCATATTCATCGTTTGCTTTAGGTAAAGTTTTGTCTTTTTCTTGTGCCGAAACCGCAAAAGAAAACGCTAGTAAAATATATAATATAAAATTTTTCATTATTCTTTTTCGTTAAACAAATTCAACTTTTTTACCCAATTTGTCTTTCTCTCCAAGAAGAAAATATCTAAAAACAACAGTAGAAAAGCAAACCCTAAAAACCATTGAAATTGGGATTGAAAATCGGCCATTTGCGTCGATTCAAACTCGGTTTTTTGAATATTATTCAGTGCATTTTTGATGTATTCTAGCACTTCTTTGGTGTTATTTCCGCTTACATATCCGCCTTTTGTGGCTTTGGCAATGACTTTCAAACTTTCTGAATTCATCTTGGTAATTACCACTTCATTGTTGTTGTCGCGTTTAAAACTTTGGACAATTCCATTCACTTTCAAAGGAATTGGACTTCCTTTTTCGGTTCCAACACCAATGGTAATAATTTTTATTCCCAATTTATTAGCTTCAGCAGCAGCTGCATCAGCACCATCGGAATGATCTTCACCATCAGAAATCATGATTAACAATTTGCTCGTTTTACTTTTATCATCAAAATAAGTCGATGATAATTTTATGGCTTCAACAAGCGAAGTTCCTTGCGAGGAAACAATATCAGTATTCATGCTTTGCAAAAACATTTTTGCCACGCTGTAATCTGTCGTAATTGGCAACACAGGAAAGGCACTTCCGGCGTAAGCCACAATCCCTATTCGGTCATTACCCAACTGATTAATGACTTGCGAAACAATTTGTTTGCTTTTCTCCAATCGGCTTGGCGCAACGTCTTCGGCAAGCATACTTTTGGACACATCCATAGCAAAAACAATGTCGATTCCTTCGCGTTTTACCTTTTCCATTTTGGTTCCAATTTTTGGATTTACCAATCCGAAAATGATTCCTATCATTGCCAAAAGCATAAAAACCAACTTCAAAATAGGTTTAAAAACCGAGCTTTCTGGGCTTAGTCTTTTAACCAAATCTAAGTCACCAAATTCACGTTGTTTTTTTCTTTTCCAATATAAATTGAATAGAAATAGCACTACCAATATTGGTATTATAAAAAGAAGGTATAAATAATTGCGTTCGTCTAATTCCATTTTAAATTTTAGATTTCGGATTTTAGATTTTTATTCCAAATTTAAAATCTAACCATTTTTAATTTTAATATTCTTATTTCAATATTATAAAATTTTTACATTTTAGTCTAGTTTTCCATAATTTTATTCCAGTCTCGGCTCCCTCCCCTTCGGGGAGGGCTGGGGAGGGGACTAAATAAAACTTCTGTAAACCGTGTTTCGTAATCCAATTTCCAACAGGATCAAAAAGCCTGCAAACCATACAAATGGTCTGAATTTTTCATCATAATCATAGAATTTTAATTCTTTGATTTCGGTTGTTTCCAGTTTATTGATAGAGGAATAAATCTCGGCTAATTTGCTATTACTTGAAGCTCTAAAATATTTCCCGTCAGTTTTTTTAGCTATATTTCTAAGCAGTTGCTCGTCAATTTCTACTTTCATCATTTGGAATAAAATTTGACCACCCGGAGCCAGCGCATAAGGCGATTCGGCCATTCCGTTTGACCCAATTCCTATAGTGTAGACTTTTATTCCGTATTGTTTCGCGATATCTGCAGCGGTTTCCGGCTCAATAAAACCAGCGTTATTCACTCCGTCCGTCATCAAAATAATCACTTTGCTTTTGGCTTTGCTATCTTTTAATCGATTCACAGCTGTAGACAATCCCATTCCTATTCCGGTTCCGTCCTGCAAAACATTGTCGTATTTGATGCTTTTTATGGCTTCAAGAACAACTGCTTTGTCGCTCGTAACCGGCGTTTTTGTGTATGCTTCTGATGTATAAACCACCAAGCCGATTCTATCATTTGGTCTTTCATTAACAAAATCTGTCGCAACAGGTTTTAAAGCCTCCATTCGATTTGGTTTTAAATCTTTAGAAAGCATACTCCCCGAAACGTCTATTGCGATTACAATATCAATCCCTTTTGTAGTTTTTGTTTTATTGCTCACATCAACTGTTCTAGGTCTTGCTATCGCTATAATTAAAGAGCTTAGCGCCAAAATTCGAAATACATTTAGCAGCGGTTTTGCTTTCGCCAAAAAGGAATTCGAGTCCTTAAAACCTTCAATAGAACTCATTTTTAATGTTGCCGATTGCTCGTTTTTCTTCCAAAATAACCATGCGATTGCAATTGGAATTAGTAGAAACAACCAAAAAAACTCTGGGTTTAAAAAAGTTACTTTTCCCATTATTGTTGTGCTTTTTTAAGTTCGACAGAGCTCAAAACGCGATCTGAAATGTCATTCGCATACTTATCGCCTTCTTCGTGAACAATCATAATTTGTTGCAATCCGCCTTCCTGACTAAAGAGCAGAATTTCATAATAAAGCTTGGTGCTACTTTTATTAATTCCGTCAATTTTCGAAAACGTTCCGTATCCTTTAATTCCTTTAATTCCTTCTTTGGTTTCGAAATCTTCTTGTTTCACAATCATGTTTTGCGCTCCTTGAGATTCGATTGCTTTCAAGGATCCGTCCAATGCTTTTGATAAGTCAATTCCCTTACTCTCTTCGCCAGCGCTCGGGTCTTGCTTGTATTGAAAGGTCGAAACCATAATATAAAAGTTGTCAAGCAAACCGCCAAAAGCAAAAGATTGCATTTCCTTAATCAAAGCCATTCCGTCTTTTGGAAGCGATTTTGTCAAGTCAACTCTTTTCAAAACTCTTGGTGTTTCAATTCGCACACTCGGATTTCCGTATTCACTTTTTATCCATTCGCCTTCAAGCAATTCTTTCGACGGATGACCAAAAATATTGTCTTTTACATAATCGAAACCTTTGGTAACAATGAAAAAAGTAGTCGTTGCAAAAACCAAAAATAAAACTGAAACTACGGTAATCATAATTCGTTTTTTTCTTTGTTTTTGGAGTTCTTTTTTAAGCTGTTCCTGACGCTGCATTTCGTTAAGCAACATTTCTTCGTTATTCTCCACCACAACAGGAATAGATTTGTCGAGCGTAACAATCGCTCTTTCTATCTTCTTTCTGTCTTCGGTGATTTCATAATCCAATGGTTTTGACTTGGCGAATTTCACCAAATCGGCTTGTTTTAAAACCACGAACAAATTCTCGATTGTTTCCTGAGAAAGTTTCATTTTCTTTTTGAGCGAAGCGACTTTAAGTCCTTCAATCAATTCCGAAGTCGTGCTTTCCATCGCCGGAATTTCTATCGCTTCTTCAATATAATTCCGAACAATATCAGTCAATTCGCTATAATATTCCTTGATTTCGCCATGTTGCCAAAGCTCTTTTTTCTCTAATGAATTCAGTAAACTGGTTGCTTTTTCTATTGGCGTTTTATAGATTTCCTCTTCTAATTTCTTTGCTTGATGTTTTTTAACGTACCAATAAATCAAAGCTGCAATGCCCCCAATTAATAATAATGCCAAAAGCCATTTCCACC
>CANCPC010000013.1 GCA_947379965.1 Flavobacteriaceae bacterium
GCAGGATTCAAGATATTGTGAGAAGCCAACATTAATAATTGTGCTTCCAAAATAGCTTCTGGTCCTAGCGGCAAGTGAACTGCCATTTGATCCCCATCAAAATCCGCATTAAATGCAGTACAAACTAAAGGGTGCAATTGGATTGCTTTCCCTTCAATTAATTTTGGTTGGAATGCTTGAATACCTAAACGGTGCAAGGTAGGAGCACGATTCAGTAAGATTGGGTGGCCTTTAATTACATTTTCAAGGATATCCCAAACTACAGGCTCTTTTTTGTCTATTATTTTCTTAGCTGATTTTACTGTTTTTACAATTCCTCTTTCTATCAACTTACGGATAACGAAAGGTTTGTATAATTCGGCTGCCATATCTTTTGGGATACCACATTCGAACAATTTCAATTCAGGACCTACAACAATTACCGAACGAGCAGAATAATCCACACGTTTTCCAAGTAAGTTTTGACGGAAACGACCTTGTTTTCCTTTAAGGGAATCCGAAAGTGATTTCAATGGTCTGTTTGATTCTGTTTTTACAGCGGATGCTTTTCTTGTATTATCAAAAAGTGAATCTACCGATTCTTGCAACATACGTTTTTCATTTCTCAAGATCACTTCTGGAGCTTTAATCTCCATTAATCTTTTCAAACGGTTGTTACGTATAATTACACGACGGTATAAATCATTTAAATCGGAAGTTGCAAAACGCCCTCCGTCAAGTGGTACAAGTGGACGCAATTCTGGTGGAATAACCGGTACCACTTTCATAATCATCCATTCAGGACGGTTTTCGCGGTTTAAGTTAGACTCACGGAATGATTCCACAACAATTAATCTTTTTAATGCTTCCGTTTTACGTTGTTTAGACGTTTCGTTATTAGCAGAGTGACGCAATTCATAGGATAAAGCATCTAAATCGATACGAGCTAATAAATCCATAATACATTCTGCTCCCATTTTGGCAACAAATTTATTTGGATCATAATCATCAAGATACTGATTGTCAGCAGGAAGCGTGTCTAATATATTTAAATATTCTTCTTCTGTCAAAAAGTCTAATCTTTCTACAGATTCTCCTTCTGGAGTTTTGGCAATACCTGGTTGAATTACAACGTATCTTTCATAATAGATAATCATATCTAATTTCTTAGATGGAAGACCTAAAATATAACCAATTTTATTTGGAAGAGAACGGAAATACCAGATGTGAGCGATTGGTACAACAAGATTGATGTGACCTACTCTATCTCTACGTACTTTTTTCTCAGTAACTTCAACACCACAACGGTCACAGATGATTCCTTTGTAACGGATTCTTTTATATTTACCACAAGCACATTCAAAATCTTTTACTGGTCCGAAAATACGTTCGCAGAAAAGACCATCACGTTCTGGTTTATGGGTTCTATAATTGATAGTTTCTGGTTTTAATACTTCACCTCTTGACTCTTTCAAGATAGATTCAGGAGAAGCTAGTCCTATCGTAATTTTGTTGAATCTTTTTACAGGATTCTTATCTTTATTGTTGTTATTTCTATTGTTCATCATAGTTTTTACTATTGATTTATTTGCAATTAAAAAATTGATTCTTATTTAAGTCGAAAGTTTGAAAGTCGAATGTCAAAAGTCGCTTTGGACTTTATAACTTTAAGACTTTATGACTTTGGACTAAAATGTACCTCGGATTACTTCTCTAAACTTCAAACCTAATTTTTGAAGTGCTAATTATATAGATATATAAAAAATCGGAACGGTTTACGGGTCTAAATCCTAAAAACTCATATAAATGCCAAAGTAGAGACGCGATGAATCGTGTCTCTACAATTAGCAAAATTTTATTATTCTTCTAAACGAATGTCAAGTCCAAGACCTTTCAATTCATGCATTAATACATTGAATGATTCTGGTAATCCTGGTTCTGGCATAGACTCTCCCTTAACGATTGCTTCGTAAGTTTTAGCTCTACCAATAACGTCATCCGATTTTACTGTCAATATTTCACGAAGTGTACTTGATGCTCCATAAGCCTCAAGTGCCCAAACCTCCATCTCTCCAAAACGTTGACCTCCAAATTGAGCTTTACCACCCAATGGTTGTTGCGTAATTAATGAGTATGGTCCTATTGAACGTGCGTGCATTTTATCATCAACCATGTGACCTAATTTCAACATGTAGATTACACCAACAGTTGCTTTTTGTGCAAAACGCTCTCCGGTTCCACCATCATAAAGATAGGTATGTCCGAAACGTGGTACCCCAGCTTCATCAGTCAATTCATTGATTTCGTCAAGAGAAGCACCATCAAAAATTGGAGTAGCAAATTTTCTACCCAAGTTCATTCCAGCCCAACCTAAAACAGTCTCATAAATTTGACCAATGTTCATACGTGAAGGTACCCCAAGTGGATTCAACACAATATCAACCGGTGTTCCGTCTTCCAAGAAAGGCATATCTTCGTGACGAACAATACGAGCAACAATACCTTTGTTACCGTGACGTCCCGCCATTTTATCCCCAACTTTCAGTTTACGTTTTTTAGCAACATATACTTTCGCTAATTTTAAAATTCCTGCTGGCAATTCATCACCAACTGTAATTGTGAATTTCTCTCTACGTAATGCACCTTGTAAATCGTTCAACTTAATTTTATAGTTATGAATTAAATCATTAACCATAGTATTCGTTGTATCGTCCGCAACCCATTGACCTTTGCTTAAGTGAGCAAAATCTTCAACAGCATAAAGCATTTTTTGAGTATATTTTTTACCTTTTGGTAAAACTTCTTCACCCAAATCATTCATTACACCTTGAGAGGTTTTTCCGTTTACGATTAAGAAAAGTTTCTCTACTAATTTGTCTTTCAATTCAACAAATTTAGTTTCAAATTCTAATTCCAAAGCGCCTAAAGCATCTTTATCTTGAGTACGTTTACGTTTATCTTTTACTGCTCTTGCGAACAATTTTTTGTCTAAAACTACACCGTGTAAAGAAGGAGAAGCTTTCAATGAAGCATCTTTTACATCCCCTGCTTTATCCCCGAAGATAGCACGAAGCAATTTCTCTTCTGGAGTAGGATCTGATTCCCCTTTTGGAGTAATTTTACCGATAAGAATGTCGCCAGGTTTAACTTCGGCACCAATTCTAATCATACCATTTTCATCTAAATCTTTAGTAGCTTCTTCAGAAACGTTCGGAATATCGTTCGTTAATTCTTCGTTACCTAGTTTAGTATCTCTAACTTCTAATGAATAATCATCCACATGAATAGAGGTAAAAATATCGTCACGAACTACTTTTTCAGAAATTACAATCGCATCCTCGAAGTTGTACCCTTTCCATGGCATAAAAGCCACTTTTAGGTTACGACCTAAAGCTAATTCTCCATTTTGAGTAGCATATCCTTCTGACAATACTTGTCCAAGACTTACTCTATCCCCTTTTCTTACGATAGGTTTTAGGTTGATACTTGTACCTTGATTGGTTTTTCTAAATTTAATTAGATTGTATGTTTTCTCATCTTCTTCAAAACTTACCATTCTTTCTTCTTCAGAACGATCGTATTTGATGGTGATGATATTTGCATCTACATATTCTACAGTTCCATCACCTTCAGCATTAATCAATACTCTAGAATCCGAAGCTACTTGACGCTCTAATCCAGTTCCAACAATTGGTGCTTCAGGTCGTATCAATGGTACGGCTTGACGCATCATGTTAGATCCCATCAAGGCTCTATTCGCATCATCATGTTCCAAGAAAGGAATTAATGATGCAGAAATCGAAGCAATTTGATTTGGAGCAACATCGGCATAATCTACTTTTGTTGGATCAATAACCGGGAAATCTCCTTCTTGACGTGCAATTACATTGTCAGCAAGAATTTTTCCTGTAGCATCCATTTCAATATTTGCCTGAGAAATCATCATTCCTTCTTCTTCCTCTGCGCTCAAGTAAACAGGAGTAGAAACTAAGTCTACCACTCCTTTTGTTACTTTACGGTAAGGTGTTTCGATGAAACCCATTCCGTTTACTTTAGCATAAACACCTAGAGAGGATATCAAACCAATGTTTGGTCCCTCTGGAGTTTCGATCGGACACAAACGTCCGTAATGCGTATAGTGAACATCTCGAACCTCAAAACCTGCTCTTTCACGAGAAAGTCCACCTGGTCCAAGTGCAGATAATCTTCTTTTGTGCGTAATCTCAGCAAGTGGATTCGTTTGATCCATAAACTGAGACAACTGGTTGGTACCAAAGAAAGAGTTGATTACTGATGATAATGTTTTAGCATTAATCAAATCAATAGGTGTAAATACCTCGTTATCTCTAACGTTCATTCTCTCCCGAATGGTTCTAGCCATACGAGCCAAACCTACACCAAATTGTTGAGACAATTGCTCACCAACGGTTCTTACACGACGGTTTGACAAGTGATCAATATCATCAATATCTGCTTTCGCATTGATTAATTCGATCAAATATTTTACTATGGTAATAATGTCTTCTTTGGTAAGCACTTGCTTTTCCATTGGAGTATCAAGACCCAGTTTTTTGTTTATTCTATAACGACCTACTTCACCTAAGTTGTAACGTTGATCAGAGAAAAACAATTTATCTATAATACCACGAGCAGTTTCTTCATCAGGCGGTTCTGCGTTACGCAATTGTCTGTAAATATGCTCAACAGCTTCTTTTTCAGAGTTTGTTGGATCTTTTTGTAGCGTGTTATGGATGATAGAATAATCAACTTGATTATTATCTTCTTTATGCAACAAAATAGATTTAACGTTAGAATCGATGATTTCTTCTACATTATCTTTGTCGATAATTGTATCTCTATCAAGAATTATTTCGTTACGTTCGATAGAAACAACTTCGCCGGTATCTTCATCCACGAAATCTTCATGCCATGTATTCAAAACACGAGCAGCTAATTTTCTGCCAATATATTTTTTAAGTCCTGTTTTAGAAACTTTAATTTCCTCAGCAAGGTCAAAAATTTCAAGGATATCCTTGTCTCTTTCGAAACCAATTGCACGGAATAAAGTAGTTACAGGTAATTTTTTCTTTCTATCGATATAAGCATACATTACGCTATTGATATCGGTTGAAAATTCTATCCAAGATCCTTTAAAAGGAATTACTCTGGCAGAATACAATTTAGTTCCATTTGCATGGAAGGATTGTCCAAAGAAAACCCCAGGAGAACGGTGCAATTGCGAAACAACAACACGTTCGGCGCCATTGATAACAAAAGTACCACTTGGAGTCATATAAGGAATTGTTCCTAGATATACATCTTGAACAATAGTTTCAAAATCTTCATGTTCAGGATCTGTACAATATAGTTTTAATCTTGCTTTTAAAGGCACACTATACGTAAGGCCTCTCTCAATACATTCTTGAATTGTGTAACGTGGTGGATCTACAAAGTAATCAAGGAACTCCAATACAAAGTTATTTCTAGTATCTGTAATTGGAAAGTTCTCCATGAAGGTGTTATATAGACCTTCGTCGCCTCTTTCGTCAGATTTAGTTTCCAACTGGAAAAAATCTTTAAACGATTTAACCTGAACATCTAGAAAATCTGGATAGTCAGGAATATTTTTTGTTGAGGCAAAATTCAATCTTTCAGTCTGATTAGTTATCATCTATGGACAAAATTTTGATTAAAAAAAGTAATTTTTGTGTAAAACACTATTATTTATAAAATAATCAATACTTTCTTTTTATAATCAATACCTCTTTAAAAATGAATTCGAAGGGAAACCCTTCACCTTTATTTTCTTTCATCGTATTGATTTAAAAACCTTTTCGTATTTTAAACTATTTTATAATAAAATTGGATATAATTTTATTATACGAAAAAGGGTTTAGGTCATTGAAAGTATATTTCAAGACCTAAACCTAGTTCTCTAAAGCGAGTTGAATTATTTTAATTCAACAACAGCTCCAGCTTCTTCTAAAGATTTTTTAAGCCCTTCAGCTTCTTCTTTAGAAACACCTTCTTTTACATTTGCAGGTGCGCTATCTACTACATCTTTAGCTTCTTTCAAACCTAAACCTGTAAGTTCTTTAACTAATTTTACAACTGCTAATTTAGAAGCACCAGCTTCTTTCAATACAACTGTAAATTCAGTTTGAGCTTCTTCAGCAGCAGCTTCACCACCACCTGAAACTACTACAGCTGCAGCAGCTGGTTCGATTCCGTACTCATCTTTTAATATTGTTGCTAATTCGTTAACTTCTTTTACTGTTAGGTTAACTAATTGTTCTGCGAATTGTTTCAAATCTGCCATTTTTTCTATCGTTTTAAAATGATTTGTAAAATATAATTTATTTATTGTGCGCGTTTTAATGCACTTAATTCAAACTAAATACTAGTTTAATTAAGCAACCTCTTCTGATTTGAATTGGTTTTGAAGAGCAGAAATAACTCTTTGGGCTGGTGATTGAAGTAATCCAATAATTTCGCCGATAAGTTCTTCCTTCGATTTGATAGTTGCCAAAGCATCCAATTGATCGTCTCCAATATAAATTTCCGAATTAATGTAAGCTCCTTTTAAAATTGGCTTATCACTTTTTTTACGGAAATCTTTGATTATTTTTCCAGGTGCGTTAGCAACATCAGCGATAAAAATAGCGCTATTACCTGTCAATACCGAAGGTAATTCACCATAATCATTAGCTGACGCTTCCATTGCTTTTGCAAGCAAAGTATTCTTAACTACCTCTAATTTTATACCTGCTTTAAAGCAAGATCTTCTTAAGCTTGAAGTTGTTTCTGCGTCTAATCCAGAAATATCAGATACATAAATAATATTTGTACCGGCTAACTGTGCAGTTAAATCTTCAATCGCGATTGATTTTTCTTCTCTAGTCATACTAAAAATTTTTAACTACCAATTATACTGCTTTAGGATCCAATGCAATTGCAGGACTCATAGTGCTAGTAAGGTAAATACTTTTAATGTAAGTTCCTTTAGCCGCAGTTGGTTTAAGTTTGATTAATGTTTGAATTATTTCGTGAGCGTTATCTACAATTTTTTCAGCATCGAAAGAAATTTTTCCAATTCCTGCATGTATGATACCTGTTTTATCAACTTTAAAGTCAATTTTACCTGCTTTAACTTCAGCTACTGCTTTTGCAACATCCATAGTTACAGTACCAGTTTTAGGGTTTGGCATTAAACCTCTAGGTCCTAAAACACGACCTAATGGACCTAATTTACCCATGACACTTGGCATGGTGATAATTACATCAACATCTGTCCAACCATCTTTAATTTTTTGTAAATAATCGTCAAGACCTACATAGTCGGCACCAGCTGCCAAAGCTTCCGCTTCTTTATCTGGAGTAACCAATGCTAATACTTTCACATCTTTACCAGTTCCGTGAGGCAATGTTACTACGCCTCTAACCATTTGATTCGCTTTTCTTGGATCAACACCCAAACGAACTGCGATATCAACAGACTCATCAAATTTTGCAGAAGCAACCACTTTTATAAGTGCCGCAGCATCTTTCAAAGTGTATAGTTTGTTCTTTTCAATTTTTGAAGCAGCCTCTTTTTGCTTTTTTGTCAATTTTGCCATGTCTTACGCTTGTTTTAGAGGAGAATCTCCTGATATTGTTATACCCATAGACCTAGCCGTTCCTGCGATCATGCTCATAGCAGACTCGATTGTGAAAGCATTTAAATCCACCATCTTATCTTCCGCGATTGCTTTAATAACATCCCAAGTAACGCTAGCTACTTTCTTACGATTTGGTTCTCCTGAACCAGATTTAAGCTTTGCTGCATCCATTAATTGAACAGCAGCAGGTGGTGTTTTTACAACAAAATCGAAAGATTTGTCTTTATACACTGTAATTTGCACAGGGCAAACTTTACCTGGTTTATCTTGGGTTCTAGCATTAAATTGCTTACAGAATTCCATGATGTTTACACCAGCAGCACCTAAAGCAGGTCCAACCGGTGGCGACGGGTTCGCAGCACCTCCCTTAACTTGTAGTTTAACTACTTTACTAATCTCTTTAGCCATTTTTTAAAAATTTAACACCCTACCTTGGAAGCGATAGAAGTGGTTTATTATATATGTAACAAAAATTATACTTTTTCAACTTGCATAAAACCTAATTCTAATGGTGTTTTTCTTCCGAAAATTTTCACCATAACTTCTAGTTTACGCTTTTCTTCATTAATTTTTTCAACAGTTCCATTAAAACCGTTAAAAGGACCATCTATAACCTTTATTGTTTCTCCCAAATTAAATGGAATAGAACGAGTATCAGTATTTACAGCCAATTCATCTACTTTGCCTAACATTCTATTTACCTCAGAAAGACGTAACGGAACTGGCTCACCTCCTTTAATTTCACCTAAAAAACCAATTACACTCGTTATTGACTTAATAATATGTGGAATTTCACCAACTAGATTTGCTTCAATCATTACGTAACCTGGAAAATAAACCTTATCCTTACTTAGTTTTTTTCCGTCTTTTACGGTAACTATTTTTTCTGTAGGCACAAGAACTTGCGAAACGTAATCGCCCATTCCTAATCTAGCGATTTCAGTTTCAATGTAAGCTTTAACTTTATTTTCTTGTCCACTTACCGCTCGAACGACATACCACTTATTTATATTATTATCTGCCATAACAAAAATTATGCTTTTAACCAGTTAAAAAATCCAGCAATTGATTTTGCAAAAAATTCATCAATACCCCATGTTGCCATAGCAAGTAGTACTGAAAAAACAGCTACAATAATTGTTAGACGTTGCACCTCAGCCCATTCTGGCCAAGTCACATTTGATTTTAATTCTTCAAATGCTTCTGATAGGTAATTAAAAAATTTATTCATTATGTATATATTTTTTGGCACGGGCGGAGGGATTCGAACCCCCATCAACGGTTTTGGAGACCGCTATTCTACCCTTGAACTACGCCCGTTTGTTAATAAAAACCAGCAACATCAAAAGATGTTACTGGCTTTATAAATTATTTGAAAAGGATTAACCTACTATCTCAGTTACCTGACCTGCACCTACAGTTCTACCACCTTCACGAATTGCAAAACGTAATCCTACATTCATCGCGATTGGGCTTAACAAAGCTACATTAATAGTTAAGTTGTCTCCAGGCATAACCATCTCTACTCCTGCTGGTAAAGTAATAACTCCTGTTACGTCAGTTGTACGAACGTAAAACTGTGGACGATAGTTATTATGGAATGGTGTATGACGACCACCTTCTTCTTTTTTCAAGATATAAACCTCAGCTTTGAAAGTAGCATGTGGTTTTACTGAACCTGGCTTAATGATAACCATTCCTCTTTTGATAGATTCTTTATCTATACCTCTTAACAATAAACCTACGTTATCTCCTGCTTCACCTCTATCAAGGATTTTACGGAACATCTCAACTCCTGTAATAGTTGATGTTAATTTATCAGCTCCCATACCAATGATTTCAACAGCATCTCCTGTATTAGCAATACCAGTTTCAATACGACCTGTAGCAACAGTTCCACGACCAGTAATTGTAAATACATCCTCAACAGGCATCAAGAAAGGTTTGTCAGTATCACGTACTGGCTCTTCAATCCAGTTATCAACAGCCTCCATCAATTCAAGAATTTTTGGTACCCAAGCTGCATCATTATTCAATCCTCCTAAAGCAGATCCTTGAATAACTGGACAATTGTCTCCATCGTACTCATAGAAAGACAATAGGTCTCTAATTTCCATTTCAACAAGTTCCAATAATTCAGCATCATCAACCATATCCACTTTGTTCATGAATACTACCATTCTAGGAATACCTACTTGGCGACCTAAAAGGATATGCTCACGTGTTTGTGGCATTGGTCCATCTGTAGCAGCTACAACAAGGATAGCTCCATCCATTTGAGCAGCACCTGTAACCATGTTTTTTACGTAATCCGCGTGACCAGGACAGTCAACGTGTGCGTAGTGACGGTTTGCAGTTTCATACTCAACGTGAGAAGTATTAATTGTAATACCTCTTTCTTTTTCTTCTGGTGCATTATCAATTTGATCAAATGATTTTGCTTGACAGTAACCAGCATCAGATAACACTTTAGTTATTGCTGCAGTTAAAGTTGTTTTTCCGTGATCCACGTGTCCGATCGTACCAATATTTAAGTGTGGTTTCGAACGGTTAAAGGTTTCTTTTGCCATTTTACTTAGTTTTTAATCTTTATTAATTTATTAGTGTTCAATTTTATACTTTTCTTTGAGCCAACTACGGGAATTGAACCCGTGACCTCTTCCTTACCAAGGAAGCACTCTACCTCTGAGCTAAGTCGGCAGAGAAATTTTAGTTTCAGGTTTAATGCTCCAAGTCTATTAAACTTAAAACTTGAAACTTTAAAACTTCATTTTGTGGGGAGAGCAGGATTCGAACCTGCGAAGTTCACACAGCAGATTTACAGTCTGCCCTCGTTGGCCGCTTGAGTATCTCCCCAACTTTTCTTATTAATGCTTCTATATTTTAGAGCCGGCGGAGGGACTCGAACCCACGACCTGCTGATTACAAATCAGCTGCTCTAGCCAACTGAGCTACGCTGGCAATATCAATAAAAAAAGTCCGCTATTTCTAACGGACTGCAAATGTATATCTTTTTGTTTTTTAATCAAACTTTTTTTAATGAAAATTTATATTAAATATTTGATTTGACTTTTTCTTTCCTTTTTATTAACAAACGCTCTAACGATTCTGCCGATTGCTCAACTGCCTCTTCAAAAGTTTTACATTGTTTTTTTACAATAAATTCATCCCCAGGAACTAGGATTTTTATCTCCACAATTTTGTTTTCTTTTTCACTTGTTTTTTCTACTTTTAAAAAAACATCAGAAGAAACAACCTTGTCATAATACTTTTCCAGTCTATCCATTCTATCTTGAATAAATCCAACTAGCTTTACGTCAACTGAAAAGTTAACCGCATGAACATTTACCTTCATAATCAAATTTTTTATTGGTTAAACATATTCGAATTATTTTTGATTTCTAGGATGGAAATCTTCATACACTTTTTTTATCTCTGCTAAACTGCTATGAGTATAGATTTGTGTAGACGCCAAACTTGAATGACCCAATAATTCCTTTACCGAATTCAAATCGGCTCCGTTGTTTAATAAGTGAGTCGCAAATGTATGTCTTAATATATGGGGACTTCTTTTTACTTTCTCGGAGACAGTACTAAAGTACGTATTAATTAAACGATACACAAAGGAATCATTTAATTTTAACCCTTTTTTTGTGAGAAAAAAATAGTCTTTATCTATAACTTTCTCTAAACGTGCTCTTTCTGAAAAATATAAATTTAACTGTTCTACAATAATTGGCAATACCGGAATAATTCGTTCTTTATTTCTCTTACCTAGAACTTTAATAATGCCATTTGACGGATTTAAATTGCTAATGATTAGATTAATCAACTCCGTTCTTCTTATTCCAGTGGTATAAAACAAGTCTATGATTAACTTATCTCGAATCGCTTCGAAACCTTCTGGATTTTGAATTTGATTCAAAACTTCGGCAACTTCTTTTTCTGAAAATGGGATTTGAAGTGTTTTCGGAGTTTTTAATGCTTTGTGTTTTAAAAGCGGACTAACTTCGATTTGTTTTGTTTTTAAAAGAAACTTATAAAACGCTTTTAAGGAAGAAACTTTTCTGTTGACAGTTATATTCGACATATTAATGTCGACAAGCGAAACTATCCAAGATCTAATCTGACTATAGTTTACATGCTCTATAGTGTCTTGATTGAATTGATTTTTGTTGAAAGCGGAAAAGAATTCAATATCATTCAAATAAGCATTAACGGTATGAGGAGAATATTTCTTCTCCAATTGCAGATAATCTTTAAAGGACTGTAAGTTGTTCGTCATAATAAAAGATTGCATTGCTTTGGCTTCTCACAAAAACTCTAAATGAAAGCCCATAAAAAAACCGTTAGCATCAAAGATATTAAACTTTGATAACTAACGGTATATTTTGAAAAGTTATTATTTAACTTTCTAAACTATCTTTCAAATTTTGGATATAAGCCGCTTTTTGAATTTTGATTCTATTAGTAACTGATGGTTTTATAAAAGCTGTACGAGCTCTTAGTTGACGAACAGTTCCTGTTTTATCAAATTTTCTTTTATAGCGTTTCAATGCTCTATCTATATTTTCTCCGTCTTTAATTGGTATAATTAACATAATTTTATCACCCCCTTTCGTTAAGGCTGCAAAAGTAAATATTATTTATGAATTATGAATTATGAATCATGAATTATTTTTAAGAAAAAACAGAACAAATAAAAAAGAAAAAAGAAAAAAGATATTAGATTCAATAAAAATAGCCAAGTTACAATTACTTGCATCTTGGCTCCTTTATCTATTATAAATTCTATTCTTTCAAAATATTCCTCGAAATTACCACTTTCTGAATTTCTGAGGTTCCTTCGCCAATGGTACATAATTTAGAATCTCTAAAGAATTTTTCAACTGGATAATCTTTAGTAAAACCATAACCACCATGTATCTGAACAGCATCACCAGCAATTTTTACACAAACTTCGGAAGCATACATTTTACTCATTGCCCCTAATGTTGTCATGTTACGATTATTGTTTTTCATAAAAGCAGCCTTATGCAAAAGTAATTCCGAAGCTTCTATTTCGGTTGCCATATCTGCCAATTTAAATGAAATTCCTTGAAATTCAGAAATTGCTTTCCCAAATTGATGTCTTTCTTTCGAATATTTTAAAGATGCTTCATAAGCCCCTTTTGCAATTCCGAGTGACAAAGCACCAATTGAAATTCTTCCGCCGTCTAATATTTTCATAGATTGAACAAATCCTTCCCCTACTCCTCCTAAACGATTTGCATCAGGAATTCGGCAATTGTCAAAAATCAATTCTGCCGTTTCGCTAGCGCGCATTCCTAATTTATTTTCTTTTTTTCCGGATGTAAATCCCAGCATTCCTTTTTCGAAAACAAATGCAGTCATTCCTTTCGAATCACCTTTATTTCCAGTACGAACAATAACTACTGCAATATCTCCCGATTTACCATGCGTAATAAAATTTTTAGCTCCGTTTACCACCCAATGATCACCGTCTTTTACAGCGGTAGTATTCATACCGCCAGCATCAGAACCTGTGTTATGCTCGGTCAATCCCCATGCTCCAATATGTTCACCTGAAGCTAATTTGGGCACCCATTTTTTCTTTTGTTCTTCGTTTCCAAAGGCTAAAATATGATTCGTACACAACGAATTATGTGCAGCAACAGACAATCCTATTGATGGATCTACTTTAGATATTTCTTCTACTATAGTAATATATTCGTGATACCCCAATCCGGAACCTCCAAGTTCTTCAGGAACTAGAATCCCCATAAAACCCATTTCACCTAATTTTTTGAAAAGTGGAACTGGAAAAATTTGTGCTTCATCCCACTCCATTATATAAGGTCTAATATGTATTTCTGCAAAATCTCGGATAGATTGTGCTATCATTTTTTGCGTTTCGCTATAATCAAAATTCATTTTAAATACGATATAAATTTAAAATTTCAAATATAAGGCTATAATGTTTGCTTTTTCAATAGACAAACCTATATTTTTTGTTAAATCTTCCGCATTTTTAAAATCCCCATTCATACTTCTGTAAGTTACAATTTTCCTTGAAATGGGATATTTAAAATAAGGAAACTGCGAAAGTTCCTTTATTGACGCATTGTTAACATCAATTTTTTGTATGTATGGAAGCACTGAAACCTTGAAATGCAAATTCAAATTTTCAATAACTTCAGGCGATAATCCCCAAATATCTTTCATCTGTTCCATCGAAACAAAGCCGCCAAAACTTTCTTTTTCTTTCAAAATTCGAAGCGAAATTGCCTCCCCAATTCCGTAAATTTTAATCAAATCCTCCTGAGTAGCTTGATTAATATCAGTAACTACGATTTTTCCTTTTTTAGCAAAAGCAATAGAGGTAGATTTATTATAGTCTTTGAATTCCTTTTTGGTATTGACCCAATCTGGAAATTTAAAAAAAGGAGTCATAGCTTTCAATAATGAATCCGAAACTCTTGTCACCTCCTGAAATTCTTGTGGTGAATTGACATACTTGTTTTCTTTTCGAAAAGCAAGGAGTCTATCGATTTGCTTAACGGTCATTCCAAGTTTATAACCTTTAAAATCAGAAATAAAATTAGGATTGAACGGATAAATCTTGGGAATAAAATTTAATTTCCTTTGCTTGATCGAATCAATCTCGGATTGCAAAGAAAGCCATTTTTCTTTTTCAGGAACAATTTTCGACAACGAACTAAAATCAACAAAAAAATAAACTAATTGCAAAACCACAATAACTACAAACAAGAAAAAAATACCCGTTCGTTGACTTCGAGAAAATTTAAAATAAGAACTTATGGTTTTAAAAGTCATATTTTTGAAATGGTAAATTTATAATTAAATAAAATTTGGAATAAATAAATATAAGAATTTATTTATAAATAAGAATGTTTTAATACTCAAATTTTTAAACAAAAAAATATAATTTTTTAAAAAAATACGGATTTCAATATTGTTACACCATTAAAAAAATAATATATTTGGACCAATTAACAAAAAAACCAAAATAATATGTCAATTTGGAAAAGAAAACCATTAGCACAGCTTTTAGCCGAAGCTGCTGATTCAGAAAAAGGATTAAAAAGAACACTAACCGCTTGGTCATTAATTGCCCTAGGAATTGGCGCCATAATTGGAGCTGGTTTATTTGTAAGAACTGCAATGGCAGCTGCTCAAAATGCTGGTCCATCTGTAACAATTGCTTTTATAGTTGCTGCAATTGGCTGCGCATTGGCAGGTTTATGTTATGCAGAACTTTCTTCTTCTATTCCAATTTCAGGAAGTGCTTACACCTATACCTATGCCACAATGGGAGAGTTTCTGGCTTGGATTATTGGCTGGGATTTAATCCTTGAATATGCAGTAGGTGCTGCAACAGTTGGAATTGCATGGAGCGAATACCTGAATAATTTATTAATAAATGTACTTCATGTAAGTCCAATTCCATATGAATTTTCACATTCTCCTTTTCAAAAAATGATTGATCCTGTAACTCAAGAAGTAACTCAAGGTATAATCAATTTACCGGCTTTATTTATAGTTGGTATTATCAGTTTGTTATTAATAAAAGGGATTCAAGAATCTGCTTTCGTAAACGGAATTATTGTAGTTGTAAAAGTTATTATAGTTATTTTAATCATTATTATTGGTTGGAACTTTGTTAATCCTGCCAATCACACACCCTACATTCCGCCAAGTTCAATCTTCACAGACGAGCATGGTATTGACCATAATTTTGGAGGATTTTGGGGAATAATTGGAGCGGCGGGAACCGTATTCTTTGCTTTTATCGGTTTTGACGCAGTAAGTACAGCAGCCCAAGAAACAAAAAACCCAAAGAGAAATATGCCAATAGGAATCTTAGGATCATTGGCAATATGCACCATTTTATATATCCTTTTTGCACATGTTTTAACAGGTGTCGCAACTGTAGAAGATTTTAGAACTGGTGGTAAAGAAGCTTCGGTTGCCTTTGCTATTAATAAATACATGATTGGTTATGCTTGGCTGGGCCAATTAGTTACTGTTGCAATTTTAGCTGGATTTTCTTCGGTTATCCTAGTAATGCTCTTAGGACAATCAAGAGTTTTTTATGCAATGGGAAAAGACGGACTTTTACCTGGTTTTTTTAGTGATTTACATTCTAAATTCAAAACACCCTACAAAGCCAATATCGCTATTTTGATAATAGTTGGAGCTTTTGCGGCATTTATTCCTGGAGATATTGTGGGAGATATGACAAGTATTGGAACATTATTTGCTTTTGCACTAGTTTGCATTTCTGTTATCATCCTAAGAAAGAGAGAACCAAATATGATTCGCGAATTTAAAACACCTTGGGTTCCTTTTGTGCCAATTTTAGGAATAATTACTTGTGTATTAATGATGGTAGGATTAGGATGGACAAACTGGTTGAGACTTTTTGCATGGATGGCAATTGGTATCGTAATTTACTTTACATATAGCAAGAAAAATAGTAAATTGAATAATCAAGAGTAATATTTTTAAAATCGAAAAGGGATTATAGCGTTTTCAAAAACGTTATAATCCCTTTTTTTTATTTAAAATACTTTGCTACAAATCAAAAACTGAAGTCCTTTTAGCTCGAACTAAATCTTTCAAACGAATCCAGAAAGCCAAGGTTAAATAAACTCCAAACCACAAACCAGCGGTTACAAAAGTGATGTAAATAAAAAACAAACGAACGCTAGTAACTCGCATTCCTAATTTATCGGCAAGACGGGAAGAAACATGAAAACCGTGTTTTTCAAAAAAATATTTGAGTTGTATTACTGCTCGCATCTTTTAGTTTATTTGTTGAATTGGTCAATCGTTTATTCGGAAAACAAATTTACAACATTCTCAAGCAAACAAATCCAAAAATAACTGAATTAACTTTTTTTCAATAATTCCATTCCGATGCCGCATTCTAAACAACGACTTTTATTGCAATATTCGTTTTTGAGTTGCAATAAGGATTGAGATTCAAAAGCATTTTGGGCTTTGATTCCAAAAAAACTAAATTTTTCTATAATTGCATTTTTCTCGGGTGCGACTTCGTATAATAATTGAATTAAATCTTCGGAAGTTTCCTTTCCTTGACTTTTGGCGTAAGCAAACAGAAGTGGAATTATTGTATTAATAATAATCAAATCGACAAAAGATTTAGAAAGTTGTTTTTTCTTTTTTGGACTTTCTTTATCAAATTGATAATGGTTTAGCCAATAATTTGAAACCGAAATATCAAAGATCTTATAAATATTCTCAACCGTATTTACCTCAACAAGTTTTGAAAACAAGTTTTGTTGAACATGATATAAATTGGCTAATTGCGACAATCGAATCGTCGGAAAATTGTCAGGACGATGCTTAAAAAATTGAACTGAATCAACCATTATTTTCTCTAATTGGTATTTATGTAGCAAATAAAAATAGCGAAATTTCAAATCCTTGAAATAATTATCTTCTTTTTCAAGATCTAATAATCCAGCTTTACCCAGGAGCAACGCTTCGAGGTTTTCGATTTCAGAACGTTCTTTTCTGATTAAGGAAAACGGAATAGATACAGCAATTTTTAGAAAATTTTCTCCATTCGTATTTAGGCCAAAATTCTTGGCCAAAAGACAAAACAAAACCGCTTCCCAATCAGAATTGGTTTCTAGCAAAAGCAAATTAATAGGTTTTGATTTTCTTTCTAATCGTTCGAAAAACAAACGTTCTTGCCAGTTTCTCAGAGTAAATTTATGGATGTATTTTATATGTTTTTCGCAAAAAAGCCAAGATTTAGGAGTCATCAGCGATTGATAATCAGCTAATGTTTGTTCATCAACATATTTCTTGAGTTCTAAAACGGGGATTTCGATGTTGTTTTTTCGATAAATATCGGTATCATGTTCCCAAACTACATGAAGAATTACGTTTTCATAAGCGGAGTCTCTTTCATGATGATGCAAATACCAATCGGAGGATTTGAGATGTATTTCAACATTTCCTGCCCATTTTTGATCTGCAATAATAATTTGAGCATTAAAAAAGTCTGGGCCAGCAAGTTCTAAATATTGCCCAACATTGACAATCATGATATTCTCTCCAGTAAAAGTTTTCAAATTCAAGATATCAAACTTCTTAAATTTCCATAGATAATGCAGGAATTCTTCTTTCATTTTAGACTTCTTAAAGGGCAAGACTAATGTAATGAAAAATAGTTAATTGTGAGAAATTTATTTCATTAAATACAGTTTGGCACAAGCCCGAGCATCAGATAATGCTTCATGATGGTTTAAGGCAATGTTCATTTCGCGACAACAATCACTTAATTTGGTAGGTTTTAAACCTTTGGCTTTGTATATTTTTACGGTACACTCCCAACGATTACCAATATTTAAAGCATCATAATCTAAACCGTAAATCGACATTGATTTAGCTAGAACATTTCTATCAAAACTTTCGTTATGAGCTACAATCAACCTATTTTGAAGACGTTTTTGTATCTCAGGAAATACTTCTACAAAGGTTTTTGCATGGATAGTATCACGAGGATAAATACCGTGAACAGCTATTGTGTAAGGAGAATATTCGTTTTTTGGGGGTTTAATTAAAGTGACGAATTCATCAACTATAACACCGTTTTCTACCGTTACAATTCCTACCGAACAAGGATGATAGGCAACCGCAGTTTCAAAATCTATAGCAGTAAAGGTCATTTGATTATTGATTGTAGATTTTTTAATTTATTCAAAGAAATTCCAAACTAAACCAAAGCGAATTGTAAAATCACGATACGGATTATTTGGTGCTGCATAAAAATTATTTCCGGACAAAGACGAGTTAAAATGCTCGGCAATTAGATAAATTCTAGTTCGTTGAATCTTTCCATTAAAAAAAAAGTCGAAGTTCGGATAATTACCAATTTGTTTCTTGTTTTGTACAAAAAATTCCCCAATTACCGGATTGTAATCATTGGCATAGTATTTTGTAAAATAATTAAAAGTAACCCCCGCTTGAAAATACAAAGCTTTATGAAATGCATCATTAGAATAATAAAAAGTGTTTCTGGTCACCATTTCGGGAACATTTAATATCAAATTATTTTGAACTGTTTTTTGATATAAAAGTGTGTTATCTAACGAAAATCTTCCCAATTTAAACTCTTTACTTACTTTAGCCAACACATAATTTATGGTTCCGCTATATTGCTTTGGAGCCAAAATTTGCTGATTGAATGCAATATCATTGACACTCGAAACATCGGCAAAATACAAGTGATCATTTAATGTAGAAAATTGTAAAGAAGCATCCATCCAAGGAGTAATAGCATTTGCACTAAATGCATTAATTTTTTCATTTTTAAAATCATTAGCCCAATTGTAACTCACATAACTACTCTGATACAAATTATAATTGTTATTTGGCATTTTATTCATGTTTTGATATCGAAAAAACAACTGTATTTTGTCATTCAAATCATATTGCATTTTGGCATCTAAATTCGATAAATTCTGATTGGTAAAGGATCGTGAATAGATGAATTTTCCTGTCCATTTATTTTTTCGATATTCATATTGACCGCCAAAATTATCAATTCTAACATTTAATTTTGCTGGAATTGTATTCGCATCTAAAATTAATACTTGCTGGTAGTAGTAATTATTTACAAAATCCTCAGCAAAAAACTGAAATTTTCCTAAACTAGCATTCTCATATACAAGCCCCAATTTATTATACATTTTATTGTAAAGGGTTTGGTCATATATATTTTTTGTCTTATATGAATTCCCAAATCTATAGATTGTTTCAGCACCAACATTAGAAGGCACAGTCATTTGACTGTAAACAAAGTTTTTATTTTCGTAATTAAATTGATGGGCAACATAGAGATTATTGCTTCCTTTTTCAGGATTAATTCGAATTAAGTTATCAAAAAACAATCGGTTTCCGTGCAAATAAGATTTTGCATCCGTTAGATAAACTTCGAGTCTTTGTCGGTTAGTATATTCAGAATTTCCACTTTCAAAATCTTGCGGTGTTGTAATTCCACCATTTTCGCCATTCGAAATATCTTGAGAAGTAAAATGGGCATTAATTGAATATCGAAAGTCTTTGGTTTTATAACTTGTTGTAAAACGAAAATTCCCGCTACTCGCAGTCTGATTTATATACTTACCCAGAGAACGCAAACCTCTGTAAGCGATCGAAAAATTAAATCCTGGAGAAGTATTTACTGTTATAAATGCGTCTACAGATTGCCCCTGAGACATTACTGTTTTTGAATATAATTCGGTTACAGGTGTTGCTACAGAAGCGTACCGAATTTTATTTGCCTCTAAAAAATCAAAATGTTTTGCTTTGAAGCCAAATTCTGGAAGAGGAGAATAATCGGTTAAACCATATTGAAGCGTATTATAAGTTCCACCTTCATTCGAAAATGGCAAAAGTCCGAAAGTGTCTTTCCGTAAATAATTAAAACTATATAATTTTTTTATGGTTAGCGAAGTATCAATATACGTGGTGTCGCGTTCGAGTGTAATGATACGATACATATCTATAGTAGCCACTTTCTTATTTGCTTTTTTTATAGAATCCGAGCTATTGTATTTGCTGCTATAATCAAATCCACTTGATTTATTTACTTGAGAAAATAGAAAAAATGGCATTATAAAAAGAAATAAGAAAACGTAAATCCTCATTTGAAATGGTGTATAATTAGGCAACTATTTTTATAATTTTATTCGAGCAAAGGTAAATGAAAAAACATATAAATAAAACAACACACTAATTTATGGGAATGTTTTAGTAAATGGAAATTGCAAAAGGTTTTTGAATAAATATTTATCATATTTGTTGTTCCAATAAAGACGTATATGTTACTCCATAATTTCTCCGAATTTCTTTTAGAAGCCGGCACTGACGAAGCGGGTCGAGGCTGTATTGCTGGACCCGTTTCGGCAGCTGCGGTAATTCTTCCAAAGAATTTTGAAAATATACTTTTAAATGACAGCAAGCTATTATCCGAAAAAAATAGAGCTAAATTGAGACCAATTATCGAAAACCAAGCCATAACTTTTGCCGTAACCCATTTACATCCCAAAGAAATTGACGAAATAAATATCTTGAATGCATCGATGAAAGCGATGCAAGAATCAGTTTTGAAATTAAGTGTAAAACCCGAATTTATTATCGTTGACGGCAATAGAAAGCTTAACGCAAAATTAGGATTGAAAAGCACCTTTGGCAAACAATTTTCGAAAGCTGAAATCGAAATCTTAAAATCGATTCCGAACCAAAGTATCGTAAAAGGCGACTCAAAATATTTGAGTATAGCAGCGGCTTCGGTGCTAGCAAAAACGTATCGTGATGATTATATGAATCAGATTCATGAAGAATTCCCGATGTACAATTGGAAAAAAAACAAAGGTTATCCAACCCTCGAACATCGGGAAGCGATTCGAAAATATGGCGTGACGAAATACCATAGAATGACTTTTCGATTATTACCTGAACAGTTAAAATTAGAGATTTAAGTAGATTTTTAACTACAAATCTTTTCATTATTTGTAATAATTTATTTATATATTTGAATTGTAAAAAATTATTGTTTTTATTTAATTAATAAATCAGTCCTAAAAAAGATTCATAGAATGATTTTTTTCAAAAAACTTAATATTAATAAATCAAACTATGAAAAAATCTAAAATTTTTTGTTCTATTTTTTTAATAGCAAACTTAATAAGTTCATGCTCAAAAAGTGATTCAACACCAATTTTACCTGAAACGGTATATTTTCCTCAAGTGAAATCGATTATTTCCACAAATTGCATTTCCTGCCATAGTTCAACTTCAGGAATATGGACTGGTAGGCCTATGAAATTAGATCTTGATACCGATATTACAAGCAATTACGCACTAATAAAAGCGAGTATTATTGATCCCGTATCACTTACAAACCGAAGAATGCCTCAAACTGGAACTTTATCTGCAAGCAATATTGATATTATTGTAAAATGGTATAATAAAGGAGGAAAATCAACAGATTAAAATTATGATGGATTGGTGTCAAAATCAAAATATTTTAATCTTTGAAGTTATTCCAATCCTCCATCACGAGTATTTTAGTGATGTACCTAATACTATTTCATAAAGTAGAATTTACAATAGTTGCGCCGAAAAGATTCCTAAAATGTTTTAGGATTTTCGCTTTTACTTCGGCTTCATCTACTTTTTCGACACCCAATTCTACGTTTAAAGAAGTTACTGCTTTACCGCGAATGCCACACGGAATAATATTATCGAAATAACCCAAATCTACATTTACGTTTAATGCAAAACCGTGCATCGTAACCCAGCGCGAAGCACGAACGCCTAATGCGCAAATTTTTCGAGCAAATGGAGTTCCAGCACCCAACCAAACGCCTGTTTCGCCTTCGCTACGACCGCATTCGAGTCCATAATCTTGCAAAGTGAGAATAATGGATTCTTCGAGAAAACGTAAATATTTATGAATATCGGTAAAGAAATTTTCTAAGTCCAAAATAGGATAACCCACAATTTGTCCCGGTCCGTGATAGGTAATATCGCCGCCACGATTGATTTTGTAGAAGGTGGCACCTTTGGCTTCGAGTTGTTTTTCAGATAAAAGTAGATTTTCGAGATCGCCACTTTTTCCTAAAGTATATACATGTGGATGTTCTACAAAAAGAAAATAATTAGGCGTCACGAGATTGGTTTCTTCCCTCCTATTCTTGATTTTTAAATCGACAACTCCCTTGAATAATTCTTCTTGATATTCCCAAGTTGCTATGTAATCTTTGAGTCCTAAATCTTGAAGTTGGATTTTTTTGTTCATTGTCGTTGCGATGAGTTGCGAGATACGAAGCAAAGCAATCTTACTTCGTTCAATTTATTTGTGAATTACAAATGTACAAAGTTTGAATGTTGATTAACGAATGTTCAATGTTGAAGTTATAAAATAATGTCAAACAAACAACAAGTTCTAAACTAGCCCCGATAGTAGCGGAAATCCTGTCAATGCGACACACAGATTGCTTCGTTCCTCGCAATGACGTGATCGCAATGACAGATTGCAGCGAATAGCGGGACAACTGCTGATAAAAACTACAAGTATTTCTGCTCCTAAAAAAACTAAAAACGGGATTATACAATCGGTAATCTTTTGTTATATTTGCACTCTTAAAAACAGCATAAAATGGCATTATCCGAACAAGAAATATTACGTAGAGAAGCACTTACCGAATTACGCAATCTGGGCATAGAACCTTATCCCGCAGCCGAATTTATCACAACCGCTTATTCGAGCGAAATCTTAGCCGATTTTGAGAAGTTCGAAGGTAAGGAAGTGGTTCTGGCCGGTCGTTTGATGGGAAAAAGAATTATGGGAAAAGCCTCTTTTGCCGAGTTGAAAGATGCCGAAGGACGCATACAAGTTTATGTTTCGAGAGATGATATTTCGACCGATGAGGAGAAAACAATGTACAATGTAGTTTTCAAAAAACTGCTTGATATTGGTGATTTTATTGGGGTTCGCGGTACAGTTTTTAAAACGCAAGTAGGCGAAATTTCGATTCATGTTTATGGTTTAACGGTTTTGGCGAAAGCCTTGAAACCGCTTCCAATTGTAAAAACGGATGCTGACGGAAAAACACACGATGCTTTTTCGGATCCAGAGCAAAGATACCGTCGTCGTTACGTAGATTTAACGGTGAATGACCACGTAAAAGAAACGTTTATCAAGCGAACAAAAATGTTTAACGCGATGCGTTCTTTCTTTAATGACAGAGGTTATCTTGAGGTGGAAACACCTGTTTTGCAACCAATTCCTGGTGGTGCTGCTGCAAGACCTTTTATCACGCACCACAACTCGCTTGACATACCATTATACATGAGAATTGCGAACGAATTGTATTTAAAAAGATTGATTGTTGGTGGTTTTGATGGTGTTTATGAGTTTTCGAAAAACTTCCGTAACGAAGGAATGGACCGAACGCACAACCCAGAATTTACCGCTATGGAAATATATGTAGCCTACAAAGACTACAACTGGATGATGAATTTTACCGAAAACTTGCTAGAGCATTGCGCCATTGCGGTTAACGGAAAAAGTGAAGCGACCTTTGGTGAACACCAAATCAATTTCAAAGCGCCGTATGCGAGAGTTACGATGACGGATTCTATTAAACATTTTACTGGTTTTGATATTTCAGGCAAAACAGAAGCCGAATTATTCGAAGCAGCAAGATCAATGGGAATCGACGTTGACGCATCGATGGGAAAAGGAAAATTGATTGATGAGATTTTTGGAGCAAAATGCGAAGGGAATTATATTCAGCCCACTTTCATCACGGATTATCCAAAGGAAATGTCGCCTTTATGTAAACAACATCGCGATAATCCTGAATTGACGGAACGTTTCGAATTGATGGTTTGCGGAAAAGAAGTTGCCAATGCGTATTCGGAATTGAATGATCCAATTGACCAAAGAGAGCGTTTTGAAGATCAAATGCGTTTGGCAGAAAAAGGAGATGATGAAGCTTCGGGAACAATTGACGAAGACTTTTTGAGAGCTCTTGAATACGGAATGCCGCCAACATCTGGTTTAGGAATTGGAATGGACCGATTGATCATGTTCTTGACAAATAATGCTTCGATTCAAGAAGTATTGCTTTTCCCTCAAATGCGACCAGAGAAAACTCAGGTGAGAATTGAATTGGAAGATGAAGAAAAATTAATCCTTGCTTTGTTACAAGTTAATGAAAGTAAAATGGATTTGGGTTTATTAAAAGTAAAATCGGAATTGAGTGGCAAGAAATGGGACGCAGCTATGAAAGGCTTGGCGAAACACGGATTGATAAAAGTGAGCTTGGTTGGAGAATATAAAATAGTTGAATTAACTCAATAAAATATTTAAACCCGATAGGTTTTAAATCTGTCGGGTTTTTGAATAATAAAAATAAAGTGTTTTAAAATAACAATTCAGAAATATTAATATAAAGATTAAGCGAGTACTAATTCTGGAATTATTATTTCATTAATTTTTGCTTTATAAGATTCAAGTTGATCATGAATCGTTTTAATACTTTTTTCAAAATAATTAGAAGTAGAGAATAAATTTTCATAAAACCCAATTCCATCTAACATATTATTCTTGAAAGCGTTCCATTTTTTTATATTACCAGCAGTCAAATCAGTCGTAGTTTCGCTAATTTCATGTATCAAATAATCAATATACATTTTCAATTCCTTCACAAATAAGTTCGGACGATTAGCATCTGTCATCACATTGGCATTTCCATAAATATGTTTCACCATCTCCGAAAGAGAAACTTCTTTATCAAAATAAGCCATATTGGGACCAGGACAAACAATAACTCCTTGTGATTGTCCTTTTATCTTGATATCGTTTTCTAAATATGCTGCATTCGCAAGACCAACACAAAGACACGCTTTTTCGGTAATATTGAATTTCATTTTTTCGAAAACTGATGCTGATAAAGTATCTTTAGTAGCTTCTAAAGCGTCCAATTTTACATCTTGAAATTTCTTAGAAGAAGTACAAATTCCTCCTGCACCAAATTCTTTGCTTAACGCCAAAAACTTTTTAGGGCAAGAACTTCCCGCTTTATGTTCATCAATTCGATGTTGTTTGATTATTTCGTTGCTTGTTCCACGTAACGTGTTAAAAGGAATTCCCAATGGCGAAATATGACTCAAATACAAATCGTCTTCTTTGGCTCCTTTCAATAATTCTCTGGTTTCGGCATCAACCGAAGTCGCTTCTGGAACTAATAAAAAAGGCGTTCCCCATCCCACGGCATCTACATTATAATGATCCAATAAAAAATCATGTTCTTCGGCAGTTCCTACGCCGCCTTGAACAGTAATTTTTAATTCCAATGGTTTTTCTGGAATATGAAGCTCTTTTTGTGCCAAAGCTTTCACCATTAAATCATGCGCCGATTGAACTAATTGATCTTTTTTCTGTTTGAATTCTTCTAAAATTGGACCTAATAAAAAACCTTCCGTAGCAAATGCGTGTCCACCACAATTTAAGCCTGATTCGATACGATATTCCGAAACCCAAAGTCCTTTTTTGGCTAAGAAATTGCCTTGTATCATCGCTGAACGGAAATCACTCACTTTCAGAATGATTTTCTTTTTTAGTTTATCATTGAAATCGGGGAAAAACACAGGGAAATTTTCAAAATAAGCAAACAATCTTGGATTCATCCCAGCAGAAAGCACTACAGATGAAGTTAAATTACTTTTGGCAAACCCCCGAAGTGCTGCATGCGCATCATTAAATTCAACAGATAATTGTTTGCCTTTAATAAAATTATCCTTGTCCAATTTTGTCATGATATTCACGTCAATTTCACCCGGAGAAAGATTTTTTTCAATAAAATTTTTAATATTTTCTTTGAAAGTAATTCCATCCTTGAGTATGCTTTCAAATCCTCTTTTGATTTCGGATTTATTAGGTAAAATAGCGATATAATTTTCTAGAGCTTCTTTACTTTCAGCAAACTCAATTTTCAAGTTTTCAAATTTTTCTTTGACAATTTTATCAACTAAGTTTAAATAAGACATAATTCTTTCTGCTCTATAATCATGCATCCTCTTTGTAATTTCATGATATGGAATGTCAAATTTTTCGCTGTAAAAAGCTCTCATTTTTTCAATAAGCTCGTCGTCAGCAATAGAAATTACTGAAGAAATACCATACTTTGCCACTCGAATAGGACTATCAATTGTAAAAGCTAACCCCATAACAGGAATGTGAAAAGTATGTAATTGTTTATTTGTTATCATGCAATTTGGTAATTTATAAATAGTAACTACAAAACTAATCATAGGTCTTTTTATAAAAAATGATATTTATCATACCTTGAATTCTAATTTTAAAATACTTTTCTTCATTGAAATCCTTCAATCTTATTATAAAAAGCAGATATATAAGTACCAAAAAATTCAAGTATTTTGTTTTTTAAATAAGTGTATCTTTGCAAAAATATAATCTTCTGTTTACTCAGAGAACTTTTAAAAAGTATACTTAATTGATTGAAAGATGAAAAGTCTTAAAGAACGAATACTGGAATTAAAAAAAGAGAAAAATGCAGTTATTTTAGCGCATTATTATCAAGAATCCGATATTCAAGATATTGCAGATTATGTAGGTGATAGTCTAGGATTATCGCAGGAAGCCATGAAAGTTGACGCTGATATTATTCTTTTTGCTGGTGTTCATTTCATGGCCGAAACAGCAAAAATTCTGAATCCAACAAAAAAAGTTATACTTCCCGATTTAAAAGCAGGTTGTTCGCTCGCAGAATCATGTCCAGCAGATAAATTCGAAAAATTTATAGATGAACATCCGGGTCATGTTGTTATTACTTACGTAAATTGTTCTGCAGAAGTAAAAGCTTTGACAGATATTGTTTGTACTTCCTCGAATGCATTGAAAATCGTAGAATCTATTCCAAAAGAAACTCCTATAATTTTTGCTCCAGATAAAAATTTAGGGAAATATGTTATTCAAAAAACAGGTCGAGATATGTTGCTTTGGGATGGTTCTTGTGTAGTACATGAAGCTTTTTCTTTAGATAAATTAATTGCTCTTTACAAAGAAAATCCAGATGCCAAAATCATTGCGCATCCAGAATCCGAAACTCATATTCTAAAAACTGCCGCTTATATTGGTTCTACAGCGGGAATGATAGAGTTTGTGAAAACGGATCCAAGTAAGAAATTTATTGTTGCCACCGAAGCCGGAATTCTTCATAAAATGCAACAAGAAGTTCCTGATAAAATATTAATTCCTGCACCAGCAGAAGAGGATAACACATGTGCTTGTAGCGAATGTGGCTATATGAAAATGAACACTTTACAAAAAGTATACGATTGTTTATTGAATGAAAGCCCAGAAATAAATGTTTCAGAAACAATCATGAAAAAAGCATTAATTCCTATTGAACGTATGCTTGAACTATCTAAATAATGATCCGAACTAATTACTTAATTATAGGCTCAGGAGTGGCAGGACTAACTTTTGCGGTGAAAATTGCAGAGCGATTTCCCGATAAAAAAGTCACCATCGTAACCAAAGCCAGTGAAGACGAATCGAATACAAAATATGCCCAAGGCGGAATTGCCATAGTAACCGACAAAGTTGGTGATACCTATCAAAAACATATTGACGACACCCTCATTTGTGGCGACGGATTATGCGATAAATCGGTGGTGGAAATGGTAATTACAGAAGGACCAAAACGATTAAAAGAACTCATAGAATGGGGTGCTAAATTCGATAAAAATGGTGAAGGAACTTTAGATTTAAGTAAAGAAGGTGGCCATTCTGAAAACCGAGTGGTACATCACAAAGACCAAACGGGCAAAGAAATCGAACGCGCTATTTTAAGTCAAGTACATCAAAAAGAAAATATTACCGTTTTAGACCATCATTTTGCTTTTGATTTAATAACCGAAAATAATCGATGTTTAGGCGCTTATGTTTTGGATCAAAAAACAAAAGAAATATTCACCTTCCAATCCGATTTTACCCTTCTTGCCACAGGCGGAATTGGACATCTTTATGGACACACCACCAATCCAATAATTGCTACTGGTGACGGAATTGCAATGGCATATAGAGCAAATGCTCAACTAAAGGAAATGGAATTTATTCAATTTCACCCAACAGCCCTTTATGATGCCAATACAGGAACCTCGTTTTTGATTTCGGAGGCCGTTCGTGGTTTTGGTGCTAATTTGCGTACTAAAAAAGGGCATTTATTTATGCCTGATTATGACTCGAGGGGTGACTTGGCTTCGCGAGATATTGTTTCACAAAGTATTGATTTGGAGATCAAAAAAAGTGGTGACGATTGTGTTTATTTAGATTGTACTCATTTAGATTTAGCTGCATTTATTAAGCATTTCCCAATGATTTATGAGCGTTGTAAAAGCATTGGTATTGATATTGCGAAAGATTGGATTCCAGTTGTTCCAGCACAACATTACCTTTGTGGCGGAATTATAGTGGACAAAACAGGGAAAACTTCGATCGAAAATTTATTTGCTTGTGGTGAATGTTCCCGAACTGGTCTTCATGGCGCCAACCGTTTAGCATCAAATTCTTTATTAGAAGCTTTGGTGTATTCCGATAAAATATATCATTATTTAGCAGAGACTTCCTTTGATAAAAGTCAATTTACTGGTACCGTTTCTGACTGGAAATTGATTGAAAAACCTACTGTTAATTTTGAATATATCGAAAAAAAGAAAGCTCAATTACAGCTTTTGATGCGCCAAAATGCAGGAATTGTTCGTAATGAAATTGATTTATTTTCTGCAAAAAAACAATTAGCAATTTGGCAAAATGAAATTGAAGAAAAGACAAAAAATAATCAAGTAAGAGCCAATTTATGGGAACTTTATAATTTGATTATTATAGCAAAATTAATTGTGGACCAATCTATTTCACGAACTGAAAACCATGGTGGATTTGTTAAAATTTAATTTAATATAATCCTATTCTCTTAAAACCCTTTTTTAGTACTATTTTAAAATCCCATATTTAACAAATAATTTATTTGAAAACAATAATTTTTTGTTAACGATTAAACTTTTAAATCTTTTTTAAGTCTTATCATTATAACTTTAAAAAATAAGAAAATGAAAAAATTAATTATTGCAGCATTATTAGTTTTTGGAATAGCAGCATTTGCACAAGAACGAAAAGAGATGGGAAAAAGATTGGATAGAAGATCGGAAATGGAAAAATTTTCACCTGAGCAACGTACTCAACTAATGGTAAAAAAAATGACTTTAGAGTTAGACTTGAACACTAAACAGCAAGAACAAGTAAAACAAATTATCGTCGAAAAAATTGCCAAATTTGAAGCTATGAAAGCAGAACACAAAGCAAAAAAAGAGGATGAAAAAAGACCCACTATTGAAGAGCAATTTACACAAAGAAACAAAATGCTTGACGAACAAATTGCTATGAAAAATAATATGAAAAGCATATTATCGACGGAACAATTTGAAAAATGGAATAAATTAAAAGATAAATTTCAAAAAAGACAGGGAGGAAGAAAAAATAAAAACGAACATGAAAGAGAACACGACGATAAATAAAAACGTTTAAAAATATTAGTAAAACCCTCTCAAAATATAGGTTCTGAAAGGGTTTTACTATTATAAATACCTATACTTAAAAAGTCTTCGAAACTTTATCAATCGCTTGAATAGTAAAATCTAAGTCTTCATACGTAATTGCGTCTGTGATAAACCACGTTTCATAAGCCGATGGCGCAATATAAACACCTTCATTCAACAAACCATGGAAGAATTTCTTGAAAGTTTCATTATCGCCTTTTGCAGCAGATTGAAAATCGACAACAGCATCAGGAGCAAAATGAACCGAAATCATGGATCCCAATTGATTAATCGTAAAAATTACATTATTTGCTTTCAGAACTTTATCAATTCCTGCAGCTAAATAAGCTGTTTTTTCTTCCAATCTTTTATAAATAGATCTATCCGAATCTAATGCTTGCAACATCGCAAATCCCGCAGCCATTGCCAACGGATTTCCGGATAATGTTCCCGCTTGATAAACAGGACCAAGAGGCGCCAAATAATTCATTATTTCATTTCGGGCAGCAAAAGCTCCTACAGGTAAACCACCACCAATCACTTTTCCGAAGCAAACTATATCCGCTTTGATGTTAAACAATTCTTGAACTCCACCAGGTGCCAATCTAAATCCTGTCATTACTTCATCAAATATTAGAAGAATAGCATTGTCAGAACACAATTGACGCAAGCCTTCAAGAAAACCTTTATTTGGAGGAATACAACCCATATTTCCTGCAACAGGTTCTACAATTATGGCGGCAATTTCGTTCGTATTGGCTTCGATTAAAGTGGCTACATTTTCAAGATCATTGTACTTTGCCATCAAAGTATCTTTGGCAGTTCCGGACGTAACACCGGGACTATTTGGAGAACCAAATGTAATGGCGCCACTTCCTGCTTGTATCAAAAACGAATCCGAATGACCGTGATAACAACCGGCAAATTTTATGATTTTATCTTTTTTTGTGAATCCACGAGCTAATCTTACTGCACTCATACATGCTTCGGTTCCTGAATTTACAAATCTTATTTTGTCAATATTAGGCACCATCGAAACGGCCAAAGCTGCAATTTGAGTTTCTAATTCTGTTGGCATTCCAAAAGAGGTACCTAATTTCGCTTTTTCTGTAATTGCATCTATAACAGGTTGAAAAGCGTGGCCCAAAATCATAGGTCCCCAAGAATTAATATAATCTATTAATTGGTTTCCATCTTCGTCAAACAAATAAGCCCCTTTAGCACTTTTGACAAAAATTGGAGTTCCGCCAACGGCTTTGAAGGCCCGAACGGGTGAATTTACGCCTCCTGGAATTACTTTTTCAGCTTCGATAAAAAGCTGACTACTTCTTTGATAAATCATTTTTTTGGGTTTTGGATTTTAAGTTCAAATCAAAACTTATAGTTTAAAACTTATTTTAATTTTTAATTTACTTTTAAATTCTGACCAATAGAAATAGTATTGTCAGACATATTGTTTTTACTTTTAATTTCTTCTATCGAAAGTTTGAATTTTCTTGAAATCGAATACAAAGTATCTCCAGGACTTACTTGATATTCTTTTGGATTTTCGAGAACTTTTTCGCTAGTATAAACGGGATCTTTAAGCAAAGTTCCATCATCATATTTATACAATTGAAATCGCTCGATTATACCAATTAATTTAGTTGGATAGAGCGAATCCGTAGCATAACCCGCTTCTTTCAAACCTTTAGCCCAAGCCCGATAATCTTTTTTATCTAATATAAAAAGAGGAGCATACCGTGATCCCGTCGTTAAAAAAAGTGCATGATCCCGAAAGGAATCAAACGGATTATCATATTTTCTGAAGCACTCGCCTACGGCATCATCGTCAAAACTTATGCTTGGTCCATTCCAATCTTTATGGCATTTAATTCCGAAATGGTTGTTCGCCTGAACGCATAACGGACCCGTTCCTGAACCCGATTCTAGAATGGCTTGCCCTAAAATGATACTTGCGGGAATGCCATATTTATTTTTATTCGATTGAGCTACTTTATTGTATTTTTCGATATAAGCCAAAATCATATCATTAGTAACTTTTACTCGAGTTGTGGCTTCGAGGGTTTGCGTTTCGCTAGATTTTTTATACGTAGATTTATTATTATTTAAAACAGAAGTATTTGTTTTATACCCTTTGCGAGTGGTTTGAATAACCGATTTTTTCGTGTTACAACTAACGAAAACCAAGATAATTAATAAACAAACATATTTTTTAATCATTGAAAATCTAGTATTGGTAAATTTTTATCTTTCAGTTTCAAATTCATTCCTGTAATTCCTTGGAGTCCTCCAGTGTGGATGAGCAAAATTTTGGAGTTCTCAGGAAAATAGTTTTTTTTGACCAAATCTATAACGCCATAAACCATTTTTGCCGTATAAACAGGATCTAAAGGAACTTTATTTTCTATATAAAACTGGTTCATAAAGGCGATTAATTCTGGATTTATTTTGGCATATCCACCAAAATGGTAATCATTTATTAATTCCCAATTTTCATTCCTTGCAAAATTACGAATTTCATCTTTTAAAAAATCACCTTTTAAGGCAGGAAATCCTAAAACTTTTTGGTGTGGCAAAATACTGTTAATAATTCCGCTGATAGTTCCGCCAGTTCCTATGGAACAACATACAAAATCATAGTTCGAATCGGCTTCGGTCAGAATTTCTTCGCAACCTCTAACAGCAAATTCATTGGTTCCACCTTCGGGAATAAGATAAAAACTATCTAGTCTTTGTTTCAACTTTTTAAGAAAACCAGGTTCATGCTTATGGCGATAATCTTCTCGAGTTACAAATTCGAATTGCATGCCACATTCTTGAGCAAATTTCAACGTTGGATTTTCTGTAATTCTATTTTCTAATTCATCACCTCGAATAATTCCGATAGTTTTGAAGCCACTTTCTTTTCCTGCAAAGGCAGTAGCGGCAATATGATTCGAATAGGCTCCGCCAAAAGTCAGTAGCGTATGCTGATTTTCTGCTTTAGCCTGAAGAAGATTATATTTTAATTTCCGAAATTTATTTCCCGAAACAAATGGATGAATTAAATCTTCGCGCCGAATCGAAACGGAGATTTTATTTGTGTTTAATTGTATTTCTTGGGTTGGTACTTTTTGCAAAATAAATCGTGTTTTATGCAAATATACAACACAATACTATTTAAAAATTTAAGATCAATAATAACTCGAATTTTTACAGCAAATGAATCTGATCTTCATTTTCAAAACCCTCCAAATATTAAAATTTCGACAACAATTACTAACATTCGCATAAAGTATCTAAATTTGTAATTATGGAGAAACAAAACAATGAAAACAAATTGATTGAAGGCGAAGATTTTTATTACACCCCTGAGGGTTATAAATGTTTTACCGCCAAATATCATTTAAAAAAAGGATATTGTTGCAAAAATGGCTGTCGTCATTGTCCTTACGGATTCGATAAGAAAACAGGCACACTAAAAAAATAATACCTATTCTATACCAAGAAAAACGAATCAAAAATCAATTGCAAAGAAAAGAATTCAAACAGGCATTCCGACTATTTTGCCACAACCAAAAGCAAATGACAGGTCAAAATCATGCTCAAAAACATAACAAAATCCCTTCTTTAGAAAATAAAAAATTAGAGCTTCGAAATGATCCTTGTTAAAAGAACTCCAATGTAAAAGAAGTTAATCAATAAATACGTCGAAGAATTTAATGAAACTTTTAACAAAGGTAAGCTTAGAATAGTAGTTTTAGGGAGTCTTCATTATGATTTTTCGGGCACTGATTCACATTATCGAAAAGCTTCAAACTCTTCATAACGGTTTTCGTTTTACTGCCGATATGGCGATGCAAAACTTGATTGCGATATATCCATTGCGTTACTTGGGTTTCAATTCACAATAATAGTGACATTATTACAAATGGCGCATTTGGTATGGTTCTTGATGAAAATAATAGGCTTCACTGTAAATAGTATGAATGCTTTTTTTGTATTTTAACAACTGAATTCCAAAAGATATTGAGCTAAAACGAGGGGGCTAATTTGCTATAATAAGAGCGATGCGAAAACAACCTTTGCTTAAATTTACGATTCCGAAAATAGTAGATGTTAATTTATTTGTAGTTTAATTCTAATCGTTTAAAAAAAAGTTATGAAAACAATTCAATTAATTCCTGTTTTACTCCTTTTGCTTTTGAACTCTTGCAGTTCTGTAAATGTATATTCCGATTTTGACAAAGGTGTCGATTTTAGTCAATACAAAACCTTTGCTTTCCAAAAAAAAGGTATTGATAACGTTCCTATTTCAGAAATGGACAAAAAAAGAATTCTCCAAGCCATAGACACAGAACTTAGTAAAAAAGGAATGACCAAAAGTGAAAATCCTGATTTATTAATCAATATTTTTACCAAAGAAAGAGAACAAGTAGATGTAAACCTATACAATATGGGTTGGGGTTATGGATGGAGAGGTGGATGGAATCCTTACTTATGGGGAGGACAAAACATGGTAAACACTTCGATTGAAGGAACACTTTATATTGATTTAATCGATGCCCGGAAAAAAGAGTTAATTTGGGAAGGCAAAGGTGTTGGCTACCTTACCAGAAATCGTTCCGAGAAAGAAGCTCGAATCAATGAATTTGTCGCAAAAATAATCGCACAATATCCACCAACAAAAAAGTAAGCAGATTACAGGTTTAAATAAATAGCAGAAAAAATGAACCTAAAATTTTGTCATTTCGACGAAGGAGAAATCACATGAGTTGCTCTCGTTATGAGATTTCTCCTTCGTCGAAATGACAAACCTAAATTTAAAACATAAAATCTAGTTTGGGATAAGTGTAACAGACGAAGATGATTCACACTAGACCGTTACAGCAATGTTTCGGTTTTTTTATTATGGCTTAAATTTCTGTTGAAATTCAATTGAATTGTTTACTACTTCACCCTCATATTTAAACTTCCAACCCATAGAATTAGTTACAATCAAGATTTTAGACAACTCGCTAATCAATCTACCTTTTGCATTTAATTTCAAGGAAGATTTCTCGATTTTCTTAGCTAAATTATCTTTAGCAATTTTGGTTATTTTATTATAATCATCACCAGTAAATTCGTTAAATGCACTTTGGTCAACACTGTAATATTTTATATCCGGATTAATTTTAATTTCCTCTTTCGGAATATTTGTAATCGTTACTGTTTTATTTGGCACATCAATATCATATTTCACTTGACGCAAATCGAAGCCAACCGTAACCTCAGCATTGATAACAACCAAGGCTTTTTTATCGAAAGAAATTAAATCTCCAAAATACTTATTTTGATCTTTATAGGTCAGAACTTGTGAAAAATGACCTTCGGTGACAACTAATTTTCCAACATTTTTAATTTGTTCTTGAATTAAAGCAGTATCGTATTCAACCGTTGAGGTGTTGTTTTTTAAAGAAAAGTATTTGTATCCAAAAAACAGCACCAAGCCAACAAGAATTACAATGACCCATTTCCTGATTTCAGCTATCTTTTCGAAAAAATTGGGGTTTATTTGAATTTTTTGAGCCATTTTTAAAATTGAATTTGAGAGAATTTTGAAGCTAAAGTATTCATTTTCTGATTCAAATTAGAAAGAAATTTTTTATGTTTCTCCGAATTTGAATTAAATGGACGGTGTGATAATCCTTTTTGAATACTTTCAACTTCTTGCATAATCAATTGGCTTTCGTCCGAAATTATGGTTTCGGAAAACCTTTCCCAAATATAATCAATCGCCATTTGACTTGGATGCAAAAGGTCTTGAGCATAAAAACGATAATCTCGAAGTTCGTCCATCATGATTTCGTAACTTGGGAAATAGTTTGCAGAATTCAAATTGCAGGATTCATAATTAAGGATTCGAAATAAAGCAGCATTTAAATGGGCTTTACTAACTTGGTTTTCAATTAATCCATCTTTGAGGTGACGAACAGGAGAAACTGTAAAAATAATTTTACAATCTGGATTTACTTTTTGAATTAATTCAATTGTATTTTGGATTGATCTTTCAATTGTCTTTAACGACAAAAGCTCTTTCCTAAATTTATTTTGAGGCACTTTATGACAATTGGCAACCAAAGTATCATTATCTATATTATTATAGACCCAAGAGGTTCCGTAAGTGATGATAAAATGAGAGGCTTCAGCAATTTTTTTATGGGTTGATTGAAGAATCGTATTCAAATTTTTAACTAATACTGCTACATCAGAATTACTTAAATCCGAATGAACATCGAAGCAATGCCAACGTTCATCATAAAAAAAAACATCCTTTTCAGAGAAAAGATTAAGGTTTATGGCTTTCGAAATAATTTTTTCAATAGCCAGAGGATGAAACAAAATTCCAAACGGATTACAGGTATTTTCAAACTTAAAATAATCCAATTTCTCTGCTATATTTTCAGCAAAACAAGAGCCAAAAGAAACAACTTTCGAACTATAATCTATTGGATTATTACTTTTGGGAATAGGAACTTTTATAGTAAAATTCATAATTTGAAAATTGATATTTATTTTAAATACTAGTATATAAGAGCAAATAGTTAATAACGCAAATTTAATCTATTTACATTTTCGAAAAGAATGGTTTTTTTTAAATGCTTTAAATTAATATTTTATTTTTATTACTGACCTTTTTTTTTATAAGTTTGTTAAAATTTCAAATAAATTAATTTTATTAATCTAACACAAACTACAAAATGAAACAATTAGTAACAACAATTTTCGCAGTATGCCTTTCTTTTACTGCCACTTTAGCTCAAGAAAAGAAAACCGATAAGGTTTCTCAAGAAAAAACCATTTCTTCACAAGATAAAGCAGCTGCAAAAGCAAAAAAAGAAGCTGATCTTCAAGAAGCATTTAAAAAAGCAGAGCTTACAGCCGATGAACAAGAAAAAATGAGAACAATTATGGAAGAAAGCTCAGCTTATAGCAAAAGTCTTAAATCAGACACTTCTCTTAGCGAGGAACAAGTGAAAGCAAAATCTGCAGAATATGGTAAAGCTAAAAATGCTAGAATTAAAGAGCTTTTAGGGGAAGCAAAATACAACAGTTTAAGACAAATACAAAAAGCTCAAAAAGAAGCTAATGAAGTAAAATAAGAATAACAAAAGATATCAAAAAAAGGTGTTTAACTTGAGTTAAACACCTTTTTTTAATACTATTTTTA
>CANCPC010000014.1 GCA_947379965.1 Flavobacteriaceae bacterium
ATTTTTACTATTTTTTAAGTAAAATAAGTTATAAAACCCCTCATTGGATGTAATTAGAAACTGTTATTGCTATTAAAATCATTTTTAATGAAATTGATCCGAAAATTTAAAAAGGCACATTCTCTAGTTTATATATTTTTCTTGCTAACAAGTATTTTGTATTGTCAAGTAAAAAGCATTGGTCTCCCCGAGATAAGAAATTATAAAAGAAACGATTATAAAGGAGGAACTCAAAACTGGAACATTGATCAAGACAAAAATGGAAACATCTATTTTGCTAATAATAATGGACTGTTTCAGTTTGATGGTGCGTTTTGGCACGAATACACCTTACCGAATCACTCGGGTATTAGATCCTTAAAAATTGATGCCTCTGGTAAAATATATGTTGGGAATTATAATGAATTTGGTTATTTTAAAACCGATCCAAAAGGAAAACTAATTTATTTCTCATTGTCGAAATTTTTAAATAAGAAAATAGTCAATACTATAGATATGGTTTGGAAAATTCATCTTTACAAAGACGAAGTAATCTTTCAATCTTTTGCATTGGCTTATGTATATAAAAACAATAAAATCAGTTTATTAAAGCCAAAATCAAGATTCCAATTTTCATTTGAAGCAAATAAAAAACTTTATTTTCAAGATGTTTCAGCAGGATTAATGGAATATAGAAATGGAGAACTAATTGCTCTTGAAGGCACAAAAAACCTCAACAATACAGAAGTCTGGGGAATAATCGCTATGCCAGAAAACAAAATACTGATAGCAACAATTGATAAAGGACTCTTTTTATACAATAATAAAACAATGATTCCATGGAACACCGAAGCCAATGTCTACGTAAAAAATAATAGTTGTTTAGGAGGGGTATTAATAGGAAACAATTATATTGCTTTGAATACTGTATTGAACGGAATTATAATTTGCAATAAAGAAGGTAAAATAATTCAGCATATCAACAGCGAAAAAGGACTTCAAAACAATACTGTTCTTAGTTCCTTTATCGACAACCAAGGCAATCTTTGGCTTGGTCTTGATAACGGAATTACATTTGTTAATGAAAATTCTGCATTCTCCTATTTTGGTTATAGTTATGATATTAGTACGGTATATGCATCAGTGATTTATAAAGATCTATTGTATGTAGCCACAAATCAGGGCGTTTTTTATCATTCTCGAGATAAACCGTTTAAAGAAGATACTTTTTCGATTGTAGAGGGAACTACAGGCCAGGCATGGAATTTACAAATAATCGACAACCAATTAATTTGTGCTCATAACAGAGGCGCCCTAATAATTGAAGATGGAAAATCTATCAAAACATTAGATAATAATGGTTATTGGAATTTAAAAAAAGTACCAAACCATCAAAATTTAATGATTGGTTCCAATTACAATGGCTTTTCATTATTTGAAAAAAAATCTAACAATTGGCAATTTGTAAAACATATTGAAGGCTTTAATAAATCTGTTGGGTATTTTGAAACAGATGACAAAAATATATGGAGCAAAAAAGATGAATTAATATACCAAATGTCTTTTTCGGATGATTTTAAAAAATTTAAATCGATTAAAACATATAAACACTTACCAAAAACTAATAAAACAATTGGAAGCATACAAAGTATTAAAGGAACTATTTTTTTTCAAACAGACAATCACTTTTATAAATATTCACAAGTAGAGAAATCATTTTATGAAGACAAACTATTAACAAAACTATTTCAAAATATTCCTAAAGTAAATTTTATATCCGAAGATAATGCAGGAAATATATGGTATATTTTCAATAAATCATTAGGAGTATTAATGAAAAATCCTGAAGGGAATTACCAAAACATAGTTGCACCTTTTTCAAATTTAAGGGAGAATTTAGTTTATAATAATTTATCTGTTAACACTTATAATTCCGAAAACATCTTCATAGGACTTACAGATGGTTTAGCACATTATGATTCTAAATTGATTAAAAATTTCATCAAGAAACCTAAAACATTTATTCGAAGTTTTTCTAACTTGGGAGATACTTTAATTTACGGAAATGAACACAAAATAACACATAAATACAAAATCCCATTTAAGTCAAATTATATAAAATTTACATATTCCTCTCCAACCTATGAAAATATAGAAAACATAAAATTCTCTTATCAATTAGAGGGTTTTGAAGATAAATGGAGCGATTGGACGAGTGTATCAAGAAAAGAATATACCAATCTAAAAGAAGGGAACTATAGTATGAAGGTAAAAACCAGAAGTAGTTATGGAATAGAATCAGACCCTGCAATTGTTTCTTTTACGATTACTCCGCCTTGGTACAGAAGTTATTTGGCCTATTTATTCTATTTAATATCAATTGGAATTACTATCTTTTTTATTAGAAAAGGAGTACAAAACAAAATAAGAAAGAATAAATACTATGAAACAATAGAACAAAGACGGTTATATTTAGAAAAAGAATCAAAAATACGCCAAGAGCAATATGAACTTGAAAAAGAAATCGAACGACTTACTAATGACAAACTTAAAATAAAAATTCTAGTAAAAGATAAAGAATTAGTAAACAATTCCTTACAGGTTGTGAAGAAAAATAAAATACTAAACGGAATTATTCACAAATTAAAAGATATTGATATTGAATCTTTTGATGATTCGGCTAAATTTCAAATCAGCAAATTAAATAAAAGCATCGCTAAAGAAGTTAATGCAGATCATAGCTGGAAAGATTTGGAAAAACACATAAAGAATGTCCACTTTGATTTTTTGAAGCGTTTAAAAGAAAAATACCCTACGATTTCACCCCGTGAATTAGATTTATCAACCTATTTATTAATGAATATGTCAACGAAAGAAATTGCTGAAATCATGAATATTTCAAACGGAGGGGTAGAATTAGCTCGATACCGATTGCGAAAAAAACTAAATCTGAACAAGAAAGAAAACCTCATTGGATTTTTAATGGGTATTTAAATCAAAAAAATGCCATCTCAAAAAAGGTGGCATTTTTGTTTTAATCTGATGATTTATTACAAAAACTGTAATGATCTTTCTAATGCCATTCCTCTTGAACCTTTAATTAGAATTGAACTATTTTCGATTGTATTCTCTTTCAAATAATCCGAAAAACGATCAAAATTTTCATAAAAATGAAAGGTTTCTTTATTGGTCTTATTGCTATAAAAGTCCTTTCCAATAAAATGGCAAATAATACTATCTTCATTCAAAAGGGATTCAATAATTGATTTATGTTCTTTTGAACTCTCTTTTCCCAGCTCGAACATATCTCCCAATATAATGATTTTATTGGCATTTTCTAATTGTACAAAATTTTCAATAGCAACAGACATACTACTTGGGTTTGCATTATAGGCATCTAGAATAATTTGATTCGTTCCTTTTGAAAGAAGCTGTGATCTATTATTTTCCGGAATATAATTTTCTAAAGCCTCTTTAATAGCTATATCTTTCACTCCAAAATACTTTCCCACCGCTAGTGCCGCATTGATATTATTTGCATTATAAAGCCCTATTAAGTGTGTTGAAATAATATTGTCTAAATAGTGTATTTTGACAAATGGATTTGCTTTTACAGATAAAATATTTACAGTTGCGTTTGAATTATTTATCCCAAAAGAATACAATTTCATTTTTAATGTTTTCTCCACCTGAATTTTATCTTCAAGATTTACAAAAGCCATTTTGTCATTTTCAAAAAGGTGCTTATACATTTCACTTTTTGCTTCTATAACTCCTTCAACACCTCCAAAACCTTCTAAATGTGCTTTGCCAAAATTCGTAACATAACCATAATCAGGCTGCGCCAATTCGCATAAAAATTCAATTTCTTTTTTATGATTTGCTCCCATTTCAACAATCCCTATTTCCGTTTTTGCAGTAAATGATAATAATGTCAACGGAACACCTATATGATTATTTAAGTTACCAATAGTGGCTTTAGTAGCATATTTTTTTGAAAGAACTGCATGAATGAGTTCTTTAGTTGTTGTTTTTCCGTTGCTTCCTGTTAGAGCTATAATAGGCAACTTTAAATAGTGTCTATGAAATTTTGATAACTTTTGAAGTGCTATCAAACTATTTTCGACCAGTAACGTTCTTTGGTCAATAAAATAATCCTTATTATCAATTAATACATATGAAGCTCCTTTTTCGAGAGCTTCCATAGCAAAAGTATTTGCATCAAAGTTTTCTCCTTTGATAGCTACAAACAATGAATTAGGTTCAATTTTTCGAGTATCAATAGATATCGAATCACATTGTAAAAACAAACTATGGAGGTAAGAGATGTCCATCTAGAAAATTTAAAAAAATAAAAGCCCTAATTAAAGGGCTTTTATTACTAATATAAAAAATTATTAATTATTTCTTGCTGATTTTCTTTTTTCAGATTTTGCACCAACTTTAGACATTGCACATCTAAATCCAATATAATCTGTAGCCATATCTTCTGGGAAATATCTTCTTTGCGCAGGATCTAACCAATACGCTCTATCTCTCCAAGAACCCCCTTTATACACTCTAACTTTCTCATTTATTAAAGTGGTTCTTTTGTTTGATGAATCAAACTTTTTAACCATATTCCCTAAACTATCAGTAGAAACATTAGTATTGTGAATAGGAGAATTATACATTTTTCTTTCTTCTTTGCCTTTTTTAACATCAGTTCCAGAATCTGATAAGCCGAAATATTTTGAAGATTGTGTATCTCCATCTCTATAGTTCTTATTATCACTTTTATCGAAATTTTGTCTTAAATATGTTTCATTTTCATCAACGGGTACTTGAATAATTTGTCCAGGAAAACTTTTAGCAACTTTTTTTCCATTACTTAAGGTTTCATATTCTATATTATCTTTAGTAACTAGTTCAACTTTACCATCTTTACCTATTTTATTTTTAGTGTAATTATTTCCTCTAAAATAGTTAAAATCATTTGCCTCATTATCTACAATTGGTCTATATACATCTAAAACCCATTCAGCAACGTTACCAGCCATATCATACAAACCAAAGTCATTTGCTGGATAACTTTTTACAGCATTAGTTATATCAGCACCATCATCGGACCATCCTGCTATTCCACCATAATCACCATTTCCTTGTTTAAAATTGGCCAATTGATCTCCTTTATTTTGTCTTTTTCCAGAACGAGTATAACTTCCAGACCAAGGGTATTTTTTCTGTCCTCTGTATATATTATATTCTCTTTGGCCAATAGCTGCAGCTGCAGCATATTCCCATTCTGCTTCAGTAGGAAGTCTATATTCAGGAAGAAGAATTCCCGATGATCTTTGTGCATATATGTTAGTAGCAGCAACTACTTTCCCTCCTTTATCAGTAGTAGATTTTCTAGCTCCTTTTTTTCCTGCTAAAACAACATCTTTTTTTCCACCAAAAGCCAGTGTTGGAGAATTAAAATAAGTTTCTGTATCAAAAATGCTTTCAGCACTAACATCTTGTGTTTTTGCATTCTTTTTAAGATAACCGTTTTTTTCAAGTAGCGCTTCGTTTACACGTTCTGTTCTCCATTTACTAAATTCAACTGCTTGAATCCAGTTTACCCCTACTACAGGATAATTGGCATATGATGGATGTCTTAAATAATTATTAGTCATGGTTTCGTTATAACCTAATCTATTTCTCCATACCAATGTATCTGGTGAAGCTCCTTCATATATATTTTTATAATTCGCTTCGGTTGGAGGAAATACTTTTTTCAACCAATCCAAGTATTCTAAATACATAGCATTTGTAACCTCGGTTTCATCCATATAAAAGGACTGAACATGTTGTTGAGATGGAGTATTATTCCAATCATGCATAACATCATCTTCAACTTTACCCATAGTAAATGTTCCTCCTTCTACAAAGACTAATCCTGGCCCTGCTTCTTGTTTAGATTTTGCGGAACCTTTTTTGCTGTCTACATTCCAACCAGTAGCTCTAGATCCTTTACTTGAACTAGATTTTTTACTACAACTAGCAAAACCAATGATTATTATCATTGACACTATTAACCGTAAGCCCATAATTTTGTTTACTTTCATACTCTTTAGTAGGTAATAATTTTAAGAGCTGCAATATAATAATTAAGCATTAAACCGCAACAATTTTTTATTAATAAATCTATAGAAGTGTTCTTATTGAGGAGAAACACAGTTTATAAACGCAAATTTATACTATTTATTATTACAATAAAACTAAAAGCTATATTTTTACTTTTCATAATAATCCTTAGTGAATGCCGTTTAATAAAATGATGAAAAAAATACTATTCGTTTGTTCCATTCTAATCCCTTTGTTTTCTTTCGGCCAAATCAAAGGCGATATTGCTATTGAATGGCATGAAAAAAACGAAACATCTTTTGGAAATAGTCTATTAAACATTCCTTATTTTAAAGGAAACAATTTTGATTATGAAGTTGCAACAAATTCTCTTTTCTATATTCTAAACTTAGCAGGTGTATATGAAGGAGGCAATGTTCAGCTAACAAATGTAGTTTACGAAGCTATATCAGCAACTCAACTCGGAAATTTAGACCCTAAAAACATTCAAAAAACACCTTCTGCTATACTTAAAACCAATGTATCTAGAGATGTAAAACAATCTTTTCTTGTTTTTTCACCTATAATAAAAGACGAATTTGGCTACAAAAAAATTACATCTCTTTCTTATTCAATAACAGGAAACACCTCCAAAATAGCACAAACAACAAAAAAGACGACTTCATTTTTAAATTCGGTTTTAGCATCCGGGGATTGGTATCGATTTTACATAGAAAAGTCGGGAGTTTATAAAATTTCAAAAGGTTTTTTACAACAATTAGGAATTAATACCAATACTATTGACCCAAGAAAAATACAGCTTTTTGGTAATGGAGGACGAATGTTGCCATTATCAAACAGCGCCTACTATCCATCTGATTTAGCCGAGAATGCAATTGAAGTTATTGGTGAAAACGATGGTGTTTTTAATAATGAAGACTATATTTTATTTTATGCTGAGGGAGTAGACACTTGGAACGACGAAAGTCAAACTAACAATAATTTATATGATTCCAAATCCTACTATTATATAACCATTCAAGGTAATTATGGAAAAAGAATCAAAACTATGACCCAACCTTCCGGGAGTAGCACTTTATCTATCAATTCGTTTGATGATCATCAATACCATGAACTAGACCTTATCAATATTGCCCACTTAGGAAGACAATGGTTTGGAGAAACATTTGAAATAAATAATGAACAGGAATTTAATTTTAATTTTCCCAATATTGATACAACAATACCTGTTCAACTTAGCGTTACCGCTGCTTCGGCAGCTTATACCAAAACCTTATTTAAAATAACTGCAAATGGATCTGATCTAACTTCTATTCCTTTTGTAGCATTAAACCCTTCTACAGGAATTCAATTTAATGTGGGTTCTTCTCAAAATAACGTATCATTTCAAGGTTCAGAAAACATAAAAATAAAATTAACGTATGATAACGGCGGTGTCCCTGGATCTATTGGCTATCTTGATAAAATTCTTTTGACGGCCAAAAGAAAACTTCAAGGTTACGGAAAACAATTTCAATTTCAGTATGACTTATCAAGTGCTAACATCGGTATTGCAAATTATACCCTTGCTAATGCAACCGGAATATCTGAAGTCTGGGATGTAACTGATTTACAAAATGCAACAAAAATTCAAAACCTCAACCAAGCCTCAATAAACTTTAAAGCAAACCTAGGAGAAATAAAAAAATATGTAGCAATTGACCCCACTGATTTTTATACTCCTTTAAGAGGAAGCACAACAAAAATTGCTAATCAAAATATAAAAGGCTCAATTTTTAAAAACCCACAAGGACAGTTTCAGGATATTGATTATGTTATTATAACTCCCCATTTTTTATACACCCAAGCCGAAAAACTAGCCAATTTTCATCGTTCTTACTCTAATTTGAATGTCAAGGTAATAACACTTGAATCTATATACCAAGAATTTTCTTCTGGAAAACAAGATATTGCAGCAATCAGAAATTGCATTAAATACATTTATGAAAATGCCTCTTCTTCTGAAAAAAAAATAAAATATGTAAATCTTTTTGGAGATGCTTCGTTTGATTATAAAAACCGAATTCCAAATAATACAAATATTGTCCCAATTTATCATGCTTTAAATAGTAATACGATTAGTGAAGCCTCTTATGCTTCTGACGATTTCTATGGATTAATGGATGTAAACGAAGGAAATATAGGTTCATTTTTTGGCGGTATAGATATTGCCGTTGGCAGAATGCTAAATAACGACGCAAAACAAGCTGATGAAATGGTTAACAAAGTAATGGAATACCATGATATCAAATCGTTTGGAAGCTGGAGAAACAATCTTATGATGATTAGTGATGATTCTGATAAACTTTCAGATGTTGAATTACAAACCCGACAAAATAATTTAGCTGATAAAATCATTACAAATAAACCTTTCCTTAATATTAATAAAATACTATTAGATTCATATGTTCAAGAATCTTCTGCTGGAGGCCCCCGCTTTCCTAAAGCAAAAGCAGATATATTTAACACTATTGAAAAAGGAATCTTAGTTTTTAATTATTTAGGCCATGGTGGCGAAAATGGCTTAGCAGCAGAGCGAATATGGGAGTCAACTGACGGACAATCACTTAGCAATCAATATAAATATCCTTTATTTATAACAATGACTTGTGATTTTTCTCGTTTTGACAATCCTTCAAAACCTACTGCAGGAGAATTTACCTATTGGAACCCTAAAGGTGGAGCCATATCAATGATCACAACAACTAGAGAAATAGGACAATATGGCGCCGAAAATTTTAATGATCTATTTTCAAAAAATCTATTCTATCCTGATTCAAACCAATACAATTCAATAGCAGAAACTTTGAGAATTTCCAAAAACAGCAATCCGAATTCATCAACAAATGTGGTGTTTTACATTGGTGATCCTGCCTTAATCCTCGCAATTCCAAAGCCTAAAATAAGACTAACAAAAGTAAATGGAGTACCTATATCACAGCCTTTTGATGATTTTAAGTCACTGGCAAAAATGAAAATTTCAGGTGAAATTACAGATGAAAATAACACGCCTATAACAAATTATAATGGTGAACTTTTGACTACTATTTTTGACAAACCAATAGATAGATCAACTTTGAATAATAAAGGTTTTAGTCCTCCAATAATCTTTAATGTTTTTGGAGAAACAATCTTTAAAGGAAACGCAACGATAAAAGAGGGAAAATTTGAATTTAGTTTTGTCGTTCCAAAAGATATTAGGATTCCTGTCGGCAATGGAAAAATTAGTTTTTACAGTAAAAGAAACCTACTATTAGAGAACGAAACGGGTTATGAAACAACCATAAAAGTTGGTGGTATAAATCAAAATGCAGTGGTAGACAATATTTCGCCAACTGTTAAGTTATATATGAACGATGAAACGTTTGTTTCAGGTGGTACAACGAATGATTCTCCTATCATACTTGTCAATCTTCAGGATGAAAGTGGAATAAACACTTCAAGTGGAATAGGTCATGATATAGTTGCCATTTTAGACGGAGATGTAAGCAATCCTTATTTGTTAAATGATTATTACCAGACAAGTCTGGACGATTTTACAAGAGGATCACTTCGATTTCAATTTCGTAATTTAGCAGTAGGTTTACATACGATTTCTTTTAAAGCATGGGATGTTTATAATAATCCTGTGACCGCCGAGATTCAATTTGTAGTTATTGGCAACGATGCGTTATCACTGACCCATGTGTTAAATTATCCCAACCCATTTGTCAATTATACCGAGTTTTGGTTTTCACATAACCGCCCCTATGAACCACTAGAGGTTCAGGTACAAGTGATGAGCATAACCGGAAAAGTGGTTTGGACACGAAATCAGATAATAACCACCGAAGGTTTCCTTTCTAAAGAAATCACTTGGGATGGCAAAGATGATTTTGGAAATAAAATAGGAAAGGGAGTTTACATTTATATACTTACCGTTAAATCAAACTTGACAAATACTAAAGCTAAAAAAATTGAAAAACTTGTAATACTTTAATAAAATACTATATTTGCTTAACAAAAAATGCTATGAAAAAAACAACATTACTTTATATCTTTCTATCTATCATTTCTATAGCTAGAGCACAACAAAATGTAATAACTACTGGAGTTCCCTTTTTATTAGTTGCTGCCGATGCAAGAGCTGCAGGTATGGCAGATCAAGGAGTTGCAACTTCATCTGACGCTTTCTCTCAACAATGGAATCCTGCAAAATATGCTTTCGCAATAGACAAACAAGGATTTTCGGTAAGCTATACTCCGTATTTAACAAATTTAGTCAATGACATTTCGCTTGGACAAATAAACTATTACAATAAATTGAACGAACGAAGTGCCTTTGCATCAAGTTTACGTTTTTTTGGTTTAGGTAGTATCGAACTTCGTCAAAATTCAACTGATATTCCAACAATAGTTAACCCAAACGAATTAGCTTTAGACGGATCCTATTCCCTTAAATTAAGCGAAAAATTTTCTTTAGCAGTAGGTGCTAGATTTATCCGTTCTAATTTAAAAGTACCAACAGATATAGGTGATGCCTCTGCCGCTAGATCATTTGGCATTGATGTAGCAGGTTTTTATCAATCGGACGAAATAGCTTACGAAAATTTTAACGGAAGGTTTAGAGCAGGATTCAATATCCAGAACTTAGGTCCAAAAATTAGTTACGATAATTCCCAATACAACTCTAATTTCTTACCTGCCAATTTAAAAATAGGTACAGGATTTGATTTTATTCTTGACGATTATAACAAATTAGGAGTTAGTGTAGAGTTTGCAAAACTTCTAGTTCCTACTCCACAAACAGTTAAAGATTTAAATAACGACGGAATAATTGACAGTAAAGATTACGCCATTATAAACTCGGATTACCAATCCATTGGCTGGCTACCTGGAGCCCTTCATTCCTTTAACGATGCTCCGGGCGGATTTAAAGAAGAATTGAAAGAGGTTACCTATTCACTAGGCGCAGAATACTTATATCAAGATTCATTTGCCATGCGTTTAGGCTATTTCCATGAAAGCCCTGATAAAGGAGCTAGAAAATTCTTCTCTCTTGGTGCAGGATTCAAATACAATGTAGTAAAAGTAGATCTTTCATATTTATTTTCTGCTTCTAATATTCATAATCCTTTAGAAAATACCTTGCGTTTTTCTTTAACATTCAATTTCGGAGATAAATATGAAGAATATTAGAAACAAATAAATTATAACAACAAAAAATCCAAATTTCAAAGTATTGAGATTTGGATTTTTTGTTGTTATAAATTAATAAACTCTAATAATTATCAGCAGGCTCTTCGTTTTTAATCTTGTTATAAATTTCTACTTATCAAAAAATAATATAATACCATACCAATAATAAAACTAAAAAACTAATTCAATTCACTACTGTGGGGATAGCATTTTTCGATTAAAAAATATTAAATTTAACAAAAACTCAATTTATAACTCAAAATGAACGTGTATTTAATTGAAAATACCTAGAAAATAGACATTCTTTACGATTTGATAAAAAGTTATTGTAAAAAAAAAATCAAAAATTAGCTTTAATATTTTAATGCTTACTTGGAATGTCTTATTTTTGCAGCTTGTAAATTTAGGAGACAAAACTATTTTTACTAGCTTCGGCTAAAAATTGAAAAACTCAACAACACAAGCGATACAAAAAATAAGATGAAAGAAGCAACAAAAGAGGTTTATTTGAAGTGGTATGAAGATATGCTACTTTGGAGAAAGTTTGAAGACAAACTTGCAGCATTGTACATTCAACAAAAAATTAGAGGTTTCCTCCACTTATACAATGGTCAAGAAGCAGTTTTGGCAGGAGCTTTACACGCTATGGACTTGACGAAAGACAAAATGATTACCGCATATAGAAATCACGTTCAGCCAATAGGAATGGGTGTAGATCCAAGAAGAATCATGGCAGAACTTATGGGAAAAGTAACTGGAACATCAAAAGGAATGGGTGGTTCTATGCACATTTTCTCAAAAGAACACCGTTTTTATGGCGGACACGGAATAGTAGGAGGTCAAATCCCTCTAGGAGCTGGATTAGCTTTTGCTGATAAATATTTTGAAACAGGCGGGGTAACAATGACCTATTTTGGCGATGGCGCATCTCGTCAAGGTTCTCTTCATGAAGCTTTTAACATGGCAATGCTTTGGAATCTTCCGGTAGTTTTTATCGTTGAGAACAATGGTTATGCAATGGGAACTTCTGTAGAAAGAACCGCAAATCATTCTGATATTTGGAAATTGGGTTTAGGTTACGAAATGCCTTGCGGACCAGTTGACGGAATGAATCCGGTAAAAGTTGCCGAAGCAATGAGCGAAGCAATCGAAAGAGCAAGAAGTGGGGGCGGACCAACTTTCCTTGAAATGAAAACGTATCGCTATAGAGGCCACTCTATGTCGGATGCACAATTATACCGCTCGAAAGAAGAAGTTGAAGAATACAAAAAAATTGATCCTATTACTCAAGTTTTAGACGTAATTAAAGATCAAAAATATGCTACGGAAGAAGAAATCGAAGCCATTGATCAAAAAGTAAAAGATTTAGTAGAAGAATGTGTGAAATTCGCTGAAGAATCTCCTTATCCTGAAACTCAACAATTATATGACGTAGTATACGAACAAGAAAACTATCCATTTACACCTCACAAACTATAAATAGAATATGGCAACAATTATAACAATGCCTCGCTTAAGCGATACTATGACTGAAGGGACGGTAGCGACTTGGTTAAAAAAAGTAGGCGACAAAATCAGCGAAGGCGATATGCTTGCAGAAATTGAAACTGATAAAGCAACTATGGAATTTGAGTCTTTCAACGAAGGAACACTTTTACATATTGGTATTCAAGCCGGAGAAACTGCACCAATTGACTCTCTCCTTGCTATTATTGGAAAAGAAGGTGAAGATATATCTGCATTAATTGCAAGTGACGCAACAGCTGCTCCTGTAAAAGAAGAAGCTCCTGCTCCAATTTCAGAAAATCAGAAATCAGAAATCAAAAATCAAAAATCAGAAATCCCTTCTGGCGTTATTGTAGTTACCATGCCTCGATTAAGCGACACAATGACAGAAGGAACTGTTGCAACTTGGTTGAAAAAAGTAGGAGATAAAGTATCCGAAGGGGATATGCTTGCCGAAATAGAAACTGATAAAGCTACAATGGAATTCGAGTCTTTCAACGAAGGAACTTTATTATACATTGGAATTGAAGCAGGTCAATCTGCTCCAATCGACAGTTTATTAGCTATCATCGGACCAGCAGGTACAGATGTTAGCGACCTAGCAAAAAATTATAATGCCGGAGCAACTCCTGCCGCTGTAGCAATCGAAGAAGCAAAATCATCACCAGTTGCACAAGCTGCACCAGTTGTTCAAGAAGCTTCTACAGACGGACACAGAATTTTGGCATCCCCATTGGCAAAGAAAATTGCTAGCGAAAAAGGAATTCAATTAAATCAAGTTAAAGGTTCTGGAGAAAACGGACGTATCACTAAAAGTGATGTTGAAAACTTCACACCACAAGCTGCTCCTGCACCAGTTGCCGCAAATGCTGCTCCTGCAAAAGCAGAAAATACTGCCACTGCAAAACCTTATGTTCCTGCAGGACAAATTGCAACCGAAGAAATCAAAAATTCGCAAATGCGTAAAATCATTGCAAAACGTTTATCAGAATCATTGTTTACCGCACCACATTACAACTTAGTAATCGAGGTAACTATGGACGAAGCAATGAAATCAAGGGCAATTATCAACAGCGTTCCAGATACAAAAGTATCTTTTAACGATATGGTGATAAAAGCTTCGGCATTGGCTTTGAAAAAACATCCAAAAATCAATTCACAATGGTCAGCTGATGCAATTACCATCAACTATCACGTAAATATTGGTGTTGCCGTTGCTGTTGAAGACGGATTAGTTGTTCCTGTATTACCATTTACGGATGGAATGAGTTTATCTCAAATTGGAACTAGCGTAAGAGATCTTGCTGGAAGAGCCAAAAATAAAAAATTATTACCATCAGAAATGGAGGGAAGTACATTTACTATTTCTAACCTTGGAATGTTTGGTATTACTGAATTCAACTCTATCATCAACCAACCGAATTCTGCCATCCTTTCAGTAGGAGCGATTGTGGAAAAACCAGTAGTAAAAAATGGACAAATTGTAGTTGGAAACACAATGATGTTATCTCTAGCTTGCGATCATAGAACTATTGATGGTGCAACCGGAGCACAGTTCTTGCAAACTTTGAAACAATATATCGAAAACCCAGTGACTATGCTAGCGTAATAGTTCGTTTGATTATATATGAAATCCCGTTTTAGAAATAGAACGGGATTTTTGTTATATATACTTAAAATCATTATTTTTAAAATCTAATTGGAAAGAAAATGAAACCAACCATTACGATTATAGGCGCAGGAATATCAGGTTTAACAGCCGCTGTATATTTATGTCAAAAAGGATATAACGTTCAAATTATTGAAGCAAGTGATCGTGCTGGTGGAAGAATCAAAACCGATATAATTGATGGATTTCGGCTAGATAGAGGTTTTCAGGTTTTATTGACAGAATATCCAGAAGCCAAAGCTTTATTAGATTATAAAAAATTAAAATTAAAACGATTCCTCCCAGGTGCAACAGTTCTTTATGATGACGGACAATTTGAAATTGCCGATCCGTTTAGACGTCCAACTGCCCTATTTGCAACATTATTTGCGCCCGTTGGAACGCTGAAAGATAAAATAAACACCTTTTTTTTAAAAAATAAATTAGTTAAAATCACTATTCCTAATCTATTTAAACAACCTGAAGTCGATACTATTTCTCAACTAAAAAAATATGGTTTCAGCCAAAAAATGATAAATCGTTTTTACAAACCTTTCTTTTCAGGTATTTTTCTAGAAAACGATTTAAAAACATCCAGTAATATGTTTGATTTTATAATGAAAATGTTTTCGGAGGGCGATGCAGCAATTCCAGAATTGGGTATGGAAGAAATACCGAAACAGTTGGTCGAAATGCTTCCTAAAAATTCAATCCAATACAATTTAAAAGTTAACACAATCGAAAATAAAAAAATCATTTACGAAAACGGGCAAGAAATAAAAACTGACATAGTGATTATTGCTACAGAGGCAATCGGGCTTGCAAGTGCTTATATTTCGAAAGAAAAACAAAGCTTTCATCAAGTGACCAATGTCTATTTTCAAGCCAAAATTGCGCCAACCGAAAAGGCAGTTGTCGTCTTAAATGCTTCGACTGATAAAAAATGGGTTAACAATTTGACGGTAATGTCTAATGTTTCGAATAAATATGCACCAACAGGAAAAGTATTAATTGCCGTTTCCTACAACGGAATTCCAACAATTGATGACGCAACTTTGTCCGAAAATATGAAAACTGAGCTAAAAAAAGGATACGGAAACCAAGTCGATGATTGGAAAATGATAAAAACATATCGCATTAATTATGCTTTGCCCAATCAAGAAAAGGTGACGAATGAAGTCTCAAATTCGGAAATAAAAATCAATGAAAATCTTTTTATTTGTGGGGATCATTTAATGAATGGCTCTATAAATGCAGCCATGAAATCAGGACGCCTGGTTGCAGAATTGATTGAAAAAAATTCAACAAATAATTAAATATTCTTATTCTTCTCTTCAATCCAGCGTGACATATATTTTGTGCTTGTCAAAGTGTGATGCTGCAATAGTGTTCCCATAAAATTGTCTAATCGATGTTGTTTTAAATGGGTTTGTATTGTTAAAATATGAGTTATTAAATTCTCTTCAAACATTGATTTCAAATAGCGTTTTTCTATAATTCGAAAACCATTTTCTTGGGCTTTAAGCCAAAGCGTTTTATCTTGATATAATTCTACTGCTTTATCAGCAAAAGTCTGCGATTCGTCAGCAATAAAACCATTCCACGGCAAATCACCAGACATCGATTCGGCACCAATAGTTGTTGTAACACTTGGCGTTCCGCATTGCATAGCTTCTACTAGTTTTCCTTTTATTCCTGCGCCGAAACGCAAAGGGGCTAAAACAACACGAGAATTTCGAACGACTTCTTGAGCATCATTGGCACGACCCATAATATAGAAACCTTCTAAGGGTTTATGCAATTGCAATACTTTCTGACTTGGATATGCACCGAAAATTTGCAAAACAGCTTCCGGCAATTGCTGCCTAATTAGTGGCCAAATCGTTTCTTTTAAATATTGAACGGCGTTCCAATTGGGTTCATGAAGAAAATTTCCAATGAAAACAAAGTTCTTGCGTTCTTCTAATAAAGGCAGATTTTGAATAGTTGAATCGTCAATTGGTTCTAATAATAATGGCAAATAATACAATAATTGGCTATCAATTTTGAAAACAGATTGCAACAATTCTATTTCAAATTCTGAAATCATAAACGAAATATCGCACCGTAAAATACTGGCAATTTCTCGTTTGGCAACATCTTCTACCAACAAATCGTCAGTGGTAAATTGACGATTATCTTTGAATGCTTTTTGGCGCGCCAAGCGCAAACAATGTAAATCTTCGGTATCTAATAAACGTAATGCATCTGGGCAATTTTCAGCAACACGCCAGCCATATTGTTCTTCCATCATAAAACGATCAAACAACACAATTGACGGATTTAATTCTTTGACAAACACATCAAAACTAGAACAATTTAAAGTAATCGACTTTTTGGCTACAGCCAAAGATTCCAAATCAATCCTATAATCACTATCCGAAGCAGAACTGGCAAAAGTCACCTCGAAACCTTGTTCCTTAAAAATAGAAATCAATTGAACCATCCTTCCTCCTGCCGCGGAAGAATTTGGTTCTGGCCAAACAAATCCAAGAATTAAAACACGCTGATTCGCCATAATAAAACTACTTATTTAAGATGCAAAATAAAGAAAATAAACCGCAAATCAATCCATACAACAACAAATAAAAGATGTATTTTTACAATTCAATCTCCATAAATAAAAAAAATGTTAGGATTAAAATTAGCCACCGACCCAAAATGGGTAAATATCGTTGAATCGAACATCGAAGAAATCTTGACCGATCATGCTTGGTGCGAACAAAAAGCAGCAACAAATATCATTACAATCATCACTTATAATTCGGAACACGTAGATTTAGTTACCGATTTATTAGAAATCGCAAAGGAAGAAATCGAACATTTCCAAATGGTTCACAATATCATCAAAGAACGTGGATTGACTTTGGGAAGAGAAAGAAAAGACCATTATGTAAATGAACTTTTTAAGTTTTTGAAAAAAGACGGAAGCCGAAACGATGCTTTTGTAGACCGATTACTTTTCTCAGCAATGATTGAAGCCCGAAGTTGCGAAAGATTTAAAGTTTTATCCCAAAACATTGAAGACAAAGAATTGGCAGCATTTTACAAAGAATTAATGATAAGTGAAGCCGGGCATTATACCACCTTTTTGCGTTTCGCTAAAAAATATTCAGAGAAAGTAAATGTTGACAAACGTTGGCAAGAATGGATTGATTTTGAAGGCGAATTAATCACCAACTACGGAAAAAAAGAAACCGTTCACGGCTAATAAAATACTAATTTATCATACATTCCTTTCCATTATTTGTTTTCTAATATTACAATCTTACCGTTTCTTCCGTTTTTCGAAAAAGCAGCAAGTGTAATTTTTCCCTTTTCTAAAATTGGATATTTATAAATCTTGCTTTTAATTGTTGGCAAAGAGCCATCGGTCGTATAATGAATCGCAAACCCCGGAATTTGAACATTAGCTACTACTTTCGAATTTTGAATAATTGCCCCAACTGGTGGAATTCGATAATCATAACCTCCTGCATAATAATCTAATCGGGCTAATTCTTTTTTGCCAAGAACATTTACAAATAGAGACCAATCTCTATTGTATGCAATTTCAGCCTTAGCCTTATCAGTCTCATTCGCCCAGGAAGGATCTTTCGCCCAAGCACGTTCAGCTAATGCTAATAATTTTGGAAATAATAAATAATCCAAGGTTTTGGTGTTTCGAACATTTTCACTAAAAAGCTGTCCTTGAATTCCAAGAATATTCGATTTCCCAAAATCCGTCAAACGTTCCTTATCATTAAATAAACTAGAATTAATTGGATTTCCGGAAGAATCCTCCTTTGTGTTCGAATAATAGTTGAATGGTATAAAATAAAATGGTTTATCAATATCATTAAAACCCGCCCAATAAGCTCCTGGTTCATCTGCAGATATTTCATAAGCTAAATCAAAGTATAAATTGCTCACACAAGAAAGAATTACTTTATAACCTGCATTAGCTAATTTATAAGGTAAATCTTCAGAACCCCAACCTATTCCGTTATTCCAAACATGAGCACGAAATCCTTTATTGGCAAAATCAGGATTAGGAATATAGGTATTTTTACCCTCTTTAACTATTTTCCGCATTGCAATTTCTTCCCAACCAGAAACGGAAAGATTTCGCGCCGCAGTTATTTTTTGTATTTTATCGAAATAATAGTACCATAAATCATCTGTAGATTTAAGCTTGTCATTATTCTCAGCAATTAATTGATTGCATAATGGCGAAAGTTTCCAAGTTCCACCTGGCACTTCATCACCTCCAAGATGAATCGTAGCAAGCGGAGCATGAGCTTCTTTGTACATTACCTGAAGTTCATCGATAACTTTCTCAATAAAAGTATACGTCGATGGCAAAGCGACACACATGATATTATCGGTCCATAATTGTGCCGATTTATGTATGGATTTATCATTGATATCCCGAAGCAAATAACGCTCTGCCTCCATTCTATTTCCTTCATTTAAATATTTTTCGTATCGATTATTCATTGCCATAATTGCAGCACGGCTATGTCCTGGAGATTCAATTTCAGGGATTACTTGAATATGTCTTTCGGTAGCATACTTTAGAATTTCTATGAAATCTTGTCGAGAATAGAAACCACTTGCGGGATAAATAGCTGTTTCAGGTCCTGTTCCGTATGAAGAAGGCAAAAAGTTTTTGCTATCTAAAGTAAATCCACGGTTGGCGCCAACTTGAGTTAATTCAGGCAAAGATGGAATTTCGATACGCCAACCTTCATCATCGCTAAAATGAAAATGAAACGTATTCATTTTATACAGAGACATAGCATCAAGTATTTTGAAAATAGATTCTTTTTTTTGAAAATTACGTGCTACATCAAACATTAAACTTCGAAATCCAAAACGCGGCTCGTCTATAACATAACAATTTGAAACACTAATTGAGGCCGATTTTCTCTTCCAAGAATCGGAAGGTAAAAGGGATTTTAAAGATTGTATTCCATAAAAAATTCCGTTTGATGTTGAAGCCAAAATTTCAATTTTATTAGACTGAATATCAAGAATATATTCCTCTTCTTTTAATTCGGCTTTTTTCAAAAGTATTTGTTTGCCTTTGAAATCAGAAGGATTAATTTCATTTTTGCTTTCGAGAATTTTACTTAATTCATTCGAAAAGTATTTCGCTTCTCCTAAAAATTCGGAATCAGATTGAATGGCAACATTTTTATCCAAAACAAATTCACCAGCTACTTTCTTAAAAGATTTTGGTGAAGGAAAAATTTTTGGTAAACTATCTTCCGGAATAGATGAAATTAATTTATTCTTATTATAAGTAGTTTCAGGTGTTACAAAATTTACCGAAGCATCTACAATTGGTTTCAAAACAAAGTTTTTTAGGCTATATCCTTTTTTTGGATTATCATCCCAAACGATATAAAACCCCGCTGGTGCAGCGGTATAATTGAGTACCATTCCTTGAGTTAGAAATTGAAAATCTACACTTTGATTTTGCTTTATTCCTCTAAATTTTGCACTCGGTTTTATTTGGTATAAATCACCATTTATAGGTGTAATTTTAAAATCAGCTTCTTTTAAATTGGGAAGAATGTTTCTGTTATAGTTAAAATAAATAGTCCAACCCGAAGATGGAAAATCATTTTTTGCAGAATTAGTAAACTTTAATGAAGCTAGAACTTTGGGTTCTTTATTGTAATTATTAGCTATTAATTCCCAATTTATCTGCAATTTATTGACATCAAAAACAGGCTTTTCTTGTGAATGAATTGAAATTGAATTCATGAAAACTGCGAACAAAACGATACTAAAATTTCTCATAAAGCGAATAATTTAAAAAAATACAACTAGAATAATAGGCGCCTAATTCAGTATTTTGAAATGTTAATATAAGAATAATTAAGATTCAAAGAACATTTTTTATAATTCATTCGTCAAAAAAATAATTGGCATAGAAAAAAATTAATCCTAATTTGATAAAATCATGTAATTTTTAAAATTAAGTAGACTTTTATAAAAATCATGTAAAATCAATTTTTTCAATAATCCGTTTTAAATTGTATTTTTGCAGTCAGAAAAAAGCAAGATGATTATCCAAAAAACAAGAGAAGAAATAGAGTTAATGCGCGAAAGTGCGTTAATAGTATCGAAAACATTAGGAATGATTGCTTCCGAAATCAAGGAAGGAGTCACCACTTTATATTTAGACAAATTAGCTGAAGAATTTATTCGCGATCATGGCGCTGTTCCAAGTTTTCTTGGATTATATGGTTTCCCTAACTCACTTTGTATGAGTCCGAACGCTCAAGTAGTTCACGGAATTCCAAATAACACTCCATTAAAAAGTGGTGATGTGATTTCGGTAGACTGCGGCGCATTCAAAAACGGATATCATGGCGACCACGCTTATTCTTTCGAAATTGGTGAAGTGGCTCCTGAAACTAAAAAATTATTACAAATAACCAAGGAATCCTTGTACGTTGGAATCCGAGAATTTAAATCCGGAAACCGCGTAGAGGATGTGGGAAATGCAATTCAGAAATATACTGAAAGTCACGGTTATGGTGTTGTTCGAGAGTTAGTGGGTCACGGTGTTGGACAAAAAATGCACGAAGATCCAGAAATGCCTAATTATGGAAAACGCGGTCGCGGAAAACTTTTTGTCGAAGGAATGGTTGTTGCCATTGAGCCCATGATTAACATGGGAACAAGAAACATAAAACAACTTAAAGATGGTTGGACAATTCTTACTGCAGACGGAAAACCAAGCGCTCATTTTGAACATGACGTAGCATTGGTAGACGGAAAACCAGAATTGCTTTCGACATTTGCTTATGTGTATCAAGCTTTGGGAATTGTGAGTAATGAAGAAGATGAGTTTAGAAAAATTCCTTTAGTTATCTAAAAAATCAAAAACTTAGATGACCTTAAATGCCTTATATGGTTAACCGTTTTTAAACCATATAAGGCATTTAAGGTCATTTAAGAAAAACTAAATCTATATTTTTTAAAATTTTGTGAAATAACTAATGAAAAAACTCTTCAAAATAATTCTCAATACCATTCCTCGTCCTATATTAATTAGACTGAGTTATGTTGCACGCCCTATTCTTGCACTTGCCTTAAAAGGAGATCAATTTACGGATCCAATAGACGGGAAAAGTTTCAAAAGTTTTTTGCCTTATGGTTATGAAAAACAACGAGCCAATGTGCTTTCGCCAAGTACACTTTCGCTCGAAAGACATCGTTTATTATGGCTTTATCTAAAAAACGAAACCGATTTTTTTAACGCAACCGAAAAAAAGAAAGTCTTGCATTTTGCGCCAGAACAAGCCTTTTATAAATTATTCCGAAACCAAAAAAATCTAGATTATACCACAACCGACTTGTTTTCGCCACTTGCCGATGTGAAAGCGGACATTTGCGACTTGCCTTTCAAGGACAATTCGTATGATGTTATTCTTTGCAATCACGTTTTAGAACACATTCCGGACGATACGAAAGCGATGCAGGAATTATTCCGAGTTTTGAAACCGGGCGGAATGGCCATTTTGCAAATACCTCAAGAATTAGATAGAGCGACCACATTTGCAGATGATTCTATAACAGATCAAAAAGAACGCGCCAAAATTTTTGGTCAATATGATCACGTTCGTATTTACGGTCGCGATTATTTTGACAAATTACGAAGCATTGGTTTTACTGTAATCGAGGAAGATTATACCAACAAAATAGCCCCTGAATTAGTCGAGAAATATTGTTTGGCAAAAAGCGAAATTATCCCTGTTTGTTACAAATAAAAATCCTTTCTTCAAATTATAGTTCGCATAATTTAAGTTGTCATAATTTAGCAAAGCATAATTCGTTATATTTACATTTTAACAATTTCAACATATGTTAGGTTCTATTATTCGAAAAATAATTTTGGTTTTCATTGTTACATCTGCAACAGCTCAAACAGTAAATGAAGTTACACCTCCATACAATATTAAAACAGCTTCATTTATACAAAATAATGTAAACCAAGTTCCTATCTTCAAATTAGGAGATGGTTTTTTGTTTCAATTTGACGATTTGTTCGGAAATGAAGCTAACTATTATTACGAAATTGTACATTGTGATTACGATTGGATCCCTTCAGAAATACCAAAAAGTGAATATCTCCAAGGATTTGACGGCCAACGAATTCAAGAATACACCAATTCTTTAAATACACTACAGACCTTTTCCCATTACCAATTATCCATTCCAAACCAAAATACACAATTGCGTATTAGTGGTAATTATATCTTAAAAATTTTAGACGAAAATCGGGAGGTAGTTTTCTCTAGAAAACTTATTCTTTATGAAGATATTGTAATGATTCCGTTCCAAATAAAACGAGCAAGAACGGTTAACAACATGGAATACAAACACAATATGGAATTTTCTATAAAATCAAAAAGTATTAATTTTCAAAACCCTTTGAAAAACATAAAAGTAATCTTGATTCAAAACGGTCAATTTAATAATGAAATCAAAAATATCATTCCGCAATATACAATAGGTAATGACTTAATTTATAATTATGACACACAAACCCAATTTTGGGCCGGAAACGAGTTTTTATATTTTGATACCAACAATATAAGAGCGGCAAGTAATAATGTGGCACATGTAGAATCTGGTAGTGACATTTATAAATCCTATTTATTCACTAATAAAGCTAGAGGAAATTATCCTTATTCATACATACAGGATGTCAACGGAACCTTTGTCGTACGCAATATCAATGCAACAAATAGAGATATAGAAGCAGATTATTCTTGGGTCTATTTTAGTCTTTCTGCTCCCGCTTTTATGTTAAATAAAGGAATTTACATAGGTGGAATGTTTAATAATTTTAGCTTATCTCCAGAATACAAAATGGACTATAATAAAGAAAAAGGAATTTTCGAAAAAGCAATATTAATTAAACAAGGATTTACAAGTTTTCAATATTATGTTGCAGATGAAAAAGGAAATATTGACTACAAAAATGCAATAGACGGTAATTTTTATCAAACCGAAAATGACTATTCTGTAATTGTATATTATCGAGAAAACACTGATCGTTATGACAGAGTTATTGGTAAAGGAAATGCAAATTCATCAACAATAACAAACTGAAAAAACATTTTTAGCAAATGTCAAAACAAAACTAATATTTTGTAAATTTGTTTTTATAAAATCCAATTTAGATTATTGGCATGGTTTCACAAATAACAAGAGGAATTAAAATATCTGTATTAACTAGTTTTGAAGGCACTTACTTTAAAAACTATAAGATTCACTTTGCCTTTAGTTATAAAATCACAATTGAAAACCATAGCAAAGATTCTGTTCAATTAATTTCACGTCATTGGGAAATTTTCGATTCTTTAAATTCCATCGAATATGTCGACGGTGATGGGGTAATTGGAAAAAAACCAGTACTAAAACCTGGTGAATTTCATACCTATAATTCTGGTTGCTTATTGGCTTCGCCTTATGGTGCGATGAAAGGTCATTTTAATATGGTCAACTTTACAACTACTAAAAAATTTAAAGTTATTGTACCAACTTTTAAATTGTGCGCTCCTTTTGCATTGAATTAATAGTAGATATCATTTCCATATATTTCAAATAAATTGATTTCTCAATTATTAGAAAACTATTTACACTATACAAATACACCCTATTTTTACTGCATTTCCTAATTTCAATATTATGTTAAACTTCGCATTTATAATTAGATTTACACTATAAAAACGTATTTTTCAAACAATCCTTTGTACTTTTGTGAAATATTTTAAATTCATGATTTGAATTTTTAAATATTCTAATCTCAAATAACACAATATGCTCAAAGGATTTTTCAATGTGCCAAAAGCCGTAAACGAACCTGTAAAGTCGTATGCGCCAAATTCTCCAGAAAAAGCAGCCGTTCTAGCCGCTTACAAACAAATGTGGAATTCTAAAATCGACGTTCCGTTATACATTGGAAACCAAGAAATAAGAACTGGAAACACCCGTAACATGACTGCGCCACACGATCATAAACACATCGTAGGAACCTATCATCTTGCTGAAAAACACCATATTGAAAGCGCTATTTCTATTGCGCTTAAAGCCAAAACAAAATGGGCAAATATGGCTTGGGAACAACGAGCAGCGATATTCCTAAAAGCTGCTGAATTAATTGCCGGACCTTATAGAGCAAGAATAAACGCAGCAACAATGATTGCTCAATCCAAAAACATATTTCAAGCTGAGATTGACGCAGCCTGCGAATTCATAGATTTTTTACGTTTCAACGTAGAATTTATGACCCAAATTTATAGTGACCAACCCAAATCAAATTCGGATATGTGGAACCGATTAGAATATCGTCCACTTGAAGGTTTTGTATATGCCGTTACGCCTTTTAACTTCACCGCCATAGCAGGAAATCTTCCAGCAAGTGCCGCCATGATGGGAAATGTCGTGATTTGGAAACCTAGTGATAGCCAAGTTTTCTCTGCAAAAATCATTATCGACATTTTCAAAGAAGCAGGTCTTCCTGATGGTGTTATCAATGTTGTTTTTGGCGATGCTTTAATGATTACGGATACCGTTCTCGAAAGTCGTGATTTTGCAGGAATCCATTTTACAGGTTCAACGCATGTCTTCAAAGATATTTGGTCAAAAATAGGAACCAACATTCACCATTATAAAACCTACCCAAGAATTGTGGGCGAAACAGGTGGAAAAGATTTCATTGTGGCGCATCCAAGTGCCAATATAAAACAAGTTGCCACAGGAATTGTTCGTGGCGCTTTCGAATATCAAGGGCAAAAATGTTCCGCAGCTTCAAGAGCTTATGTTCCTATGAGTCTTTGGGAAGGAATCAAAGAACAATTAATCATCGATGTAAAAACGATGAAAATGGGTTCGCCAGAAGATTTTACCAACTTTATAACCGCAGTAATTCACGAAGGTTCTTTCGATAAATTGGCGAGTTTTATAGACCAAGCCAAAAAAGATTCGGATGCAGAAATCATCGTTGGTGGTAATTATGATAAATCCGTTGGATACTTTATAGAACCAACGATAATCGTAACAACAAACCCCCATTACACCACCATGGAAACCGAATTATTCGGACCTGTAATAACGATTTTTGTTTATGAAGATGATCAATGGGAAACCACTTTAAAACTAGTTGACACTACTTCGCCATATGCTTTGACTGGAGCCATTTTCAGCAAAGATCGTTATGCGATTGAGCAAGCAACAGTTGCTTTACAAAATGCAGCAGGGAATTTCTACATCAACGACAAACCAACGGGAGCCGTTGTGGGAATGCAACCTTTTGGTGGTGCAAGAGCCTCAGGAACGAATGATAAAGCGGGATCAGCCTTGAACTTATTGCGTTGGGCTTCGCCAAGAACAATCAAAGAAACATTTGTAACTCCAGAAGATTATAGATATCCATTTTTGGGAGAATAAATTGGTCTTAAAATTTGAAAGTCTAAAGTCATAAAGGATATCAAAAATAGTAACACCCACAAAAATCCAATTATTTTGGGTTCTTGTGGGTTTTGCTTTTTAAACTAAAGAAACTTTTTTTCCTGTTCGTGCTGCCTCATAAATTGCCTGAATGATTCGAACATCTTTGATTCCTTCTTCACCTGTAATATGACTTGGTAATTGTTCGTTTTCTATAATAACTTTTCCTATTGCGTCAAGTTGTGTTTGTTGTTGATTAATTTCAGGGAAATTAAAATCTCCTTTGCTAGTTTTTCCTTTAAATGGTCCATAACTAATCGCTGGACTTAGCTCAAAAAAACCTTCATCAGCTGACGCAAATAATCGGTCAATGCCGCAACTATAGGAAGTGGCAGAATTACTAACGGCACCACTTGGGAAATTTAATTGCCACGTAATTGATTCTTCCACTTCGGCATATTTTATTTTATTTGTAATTGGACCAAATTGAGCTGTTACAGAAATCGGCTCTTCGCCCAACACATAGCGACTAGCTTGAACACAATAAATCCCAAGATTAACAAGCGGACCTCCGCCTGACAATGCTTTTTGCAAATGCCAATCCATTGTGTCACCTGTGTTGTAACCCAAAGAAGTCTCAACCAAACGAACTTGTCCAAAAACTTTCTCTTGCCCCAATCGCTTCATTTCTAAATTATACGGTTCATAATGTAAACGATAACCAACCGCCAATTGTACACTCGCTTTTTTACAAGCATCCATCATTTCTTGACAATCACTTGCCGTAATTGCCATCGGTTTTTCGACAATAACGTGTTTTCCTGCCTTTGCTGCTCTAATTACAAACTCTTTATGCATTGCATTTGGCAAAACAACATAGACTAAATCAATGTCTTTATTATGAATGATTTCATCGAAATTCTGGTAATTATAAATGTTTCTATAAGGAATATTATATTTTTTTTCCCATTCTAAAGCCTTTGAAGGTGTTCCGGTTACAATTCCTGCCAAACGACAATATTTTGAAATTTCTAGACCATCAGCTAAGTAGCCTGCATAACGTCCTAACCCGCAAAGTGCAACATTTAGCTTTTTCCCATCATAAACTTTATTGCTGTTTTCAGGTAAAGTCATAAAAGACGGAAAAGCTGTCACTATCGCAGTAGCTCCAACTCCAACACCAAAATTATGTACAAAAGCACGTCTAGAAATTTTTTTCATTTTTTAGATTTTACATTAACAATAAAAATATTTGACAACAAGGTTATTCAAATGTTACAAAAAATAGTTAAAAAAGCAAAACCCACAGGAATTATGATCTTGTGGGTTTTGTTTTTTCTGTTATTGCGATTGCTATTTAAACCACAAACTTTAACGGCAAATGCACCACTTTCTTAGTCTCGAAAAACTCGTCTTCAAAAAATTCCGATAAATTATATTCTGTTGCTTTTGGGAAAGGCGCTAATTCTTCGGTTAAATCACCCCCTTTTAGATAGAGAATTCCGTTTTTCAGTTCGTGTTTGTTTTTCTTTTTGATTTTATCTTTTACCCAAGATACAAAGTCAGGCATATTGGTTACGGCACGACTCACGATAAAATCGAAATCGCCTTTTACCAATTCGGCGCGCAATTGTTCGGCTTTTACGTTTTTCAGCTCCAAGGCATCGGCAACAGCCTGAACCACTTTTATTTTTTTGGCAATAACATCAATCAGGAAAAAACGCGTTTCTGGAAAAAGAATCGCCAAAGGAATTCCAGGAAATCCTCCGCCTGTTCCAACATCCAAGACATAAGTACCAGGTTCGAATTTGATGATTTTGGCAATTCCCAAGGAATGCAAAATGTGTTTGGTGTATAATTCGTCAATATCTTTACGGGAAATGACATTGATTTTTGCATTCCAATCGTGGTACAAAAAATCTAGTTTTGCAAATTGCTCCTTTTGAATATCAGTTAAGTAAGGAAAATACTTTTGAATCTCGTCCATCATAAAAATTTTAACAAAAGTACAGTTTTTAGTTTTGAATATTTAACTCAATTTTGCCTATTGAAAAATTTTAATAATTATCTTTGCATCTCATTCAAAATTAACAATGAACAACATCACACCTACATTTGCGAAGCAAGACAATCTAAAGTTTTTTAGAACACTTAACTCACGGGTGAACAACTACTTCAAAGAAAACAACATCCAAAAAACAGGTAACTGGAAATTGTATGTGAAAACCATAATAATGTTTGCACTTTTTTTCGCGCCTTATTTCTTAATACTAACGCTTGATTTGCCTTTATGGGCGCATTTACTTTTGACAATTGTCATGGGAGTTGGAATGGCAGGAGTTGGCATGAACGTCATGCACGACGGCAATCACGGTTCCTATTCAGATAAAAGCTGGATCAATAAATTCATGGGAGGTACTATATATATTCTTGCAGGAAATGTGTATAACTGGCAAGTGCAGCACAATGTTTTGCATCATACATATACCAATATTCCCGGTCACGATGAAGATCTTGATGCAGGAAGAATTATTCGTTTTACGAAAGAAGCAAAATGGCATAATTTCCACCGTTTTCAACAGTATTATTCTATCTTTTTATACGGTTTATTGACATTCAATTGGTCTTTAACCACTGATTTCAAACAGATGAAAGAATATTTAAAAAGAAAATTGTCTTATGGAGAACCTAGAAACCCAAAAATACTTTGGACCACTTTAATTATTTCAAAAATAATATATTTCACAGTTTGGATATTTCTTCCAATGATAATTGGAGTAACTTGGTGGAAAGTACTTATTGGTTTTTTCATCATGCATTACACGGCAGGACTTATATTGAGTATCGTTTTTCAATTGGCTCACATCACTGTTGAAACCATAAATCCTCTACCAAACGAAAGCGGTGAAATTCAAAATACTTGGGCAATTCATCAATTATTTACTACCGTTAATTTTGCTCCAAAAAACTGGATTGTAAATTGGTACACAGGTGGTTTAAATCATCAAATAGAACATCATATTTTTCCGCACATTAGTCACATTCATTATGGAAAAATAGCAAAATTTGTAAAAGAAACAGCCAAAGAATGCAATTTACCGTATTATGAATATAAGACCATGCGAAGCGCAGTTATTGCACATTTCAAACATTTAAAAGAATTAGGAACACAACCAATCGCGTCATAGAAACCCGAATCATAAAGACGTGCGCGGTTGAGACGCACTGCAGTGCGTCTCAACAAAAAAAATAGATTTTATAAACCAAAATTACATTTAATGAACAATCCGCTTTCAGACAGAATCAACAATCTAGCCACATCACAAACATTGGCAATGGCTGCGTTAGCCAGAGAATTAAAATTACAAGGAAAAGATATTATCAGTTTAAGTTTAGGTGAACCGGATTTCAACACACCTGATTTCATAAAAGAAGCAGCAAAAAAAGCGATCGACGAAAACTACAGTACGTATTCTCCAGTAGATGGGTACTTAGATTTGAAAGAAGCTATTTGCCGCAAATTCAAGAGAGACAACGGATTAGACTATAAACCATCACAAATCGTAGTTTCAACAGGAGCAAAACAATCTTTATACAACATTGCACAAGTAATGCTAAACGACGGTGACGAAGTAATTTTGCCTGCTCCTTACTGGGTTTCTTATTTCGAAATCGTAAAATTATCAGGAGGAGTTCCTGTAGAAGTTCCAACTTCTGTAGAAACTGATTTCAAAATCACACCTGAGCAATTAGAAGCAGCAATCACTCCAAAAACAAAAATGATGTGGTTTAGCTCTCCTTGTAACCCAAGTGGATCTGTTTATAGCCGTGAGGAATTAACAGCATTGGCCAAAGTATTAGAAAAACACCCACAAGTGTATGTAGTTGCTGATGAAATCTACGAGCACATCAATTTCTCTGGAACTTTCTGCAGTATCGGATCTATTCCCGGAATGTTAGAAAAAACCATAACTGTTAATGGAGTTGCAAAAGCATTTGCAATGACAGGCTACAGAATCGGATATATTGGTGGACCTGAATTCATTGCAAAAGCGTGTACTAAAATCCAAGGTCAAGTAACTTCAGGAGCCAATTCTGTGGCGCAACGTGCTACAATTACAGCTGTTGAGGCTGACCCAAGTGTATTAAACCACATGGTTCAAGCCTTCCATAGCCGTAGAGATTTAGTCGTTGGATTATTAAAAGAAATTCCAGGGATCAAAATCAACGTTCCAGAAGGAGCTTTTTATGTTTTCCCAGACGTTTCTTCTTTCTTCGGAAAAACATTAAAAGGAACCGAAATCAAAGATGCCAATGACGTTTCAATGTACCTTTTGGCAGAAGCTTGTGTAGCTACTGTAACAGGTGACGCTTTTGGCAACCCTAATTGCATTCGTTTTTCTTATGCCACTAGTGACGAATTATTGAAAGAAGCATTAAAAAGAATCAAAGAAGCTTTGGCACTATAAACCAAACTAAACTTATTCTTAAGCCTCAAGGAAACTTGGGGCTTTTCTTTGGCGTGACCAAGCTTCCACCTCCCATCCAGCATGGTCGGGTTATACGTTACAATCCATGATATTGCTTAGTGCCACGCAATGACATGGAATTTCCTCTTCTATCCCTCACGCAAAAACAGCACAAATAATATTTTTAATTAAAAAAAACAAACCAAATTAGAAATCTCAAATAAAATATAGGAACTTAGCAAACTTTTTGGGTATCCCGAAAAACCGACTTTTAAAGTAACCGAAAATCATCATTCGCAGATGAAAAAGAAAATAGAAATACTAGCACCTGCTAAGGATTTAATTCATGGAATGGCAGCCATCAACGCTGGAGCCGATGCAGTTTACATCGGAGCGCCACAATTCGGGGCACGCTCAAACGCTCACAACTCCTTCGAAGATGTAGCCGCTTTAGTCAAATATGCGCATGTTTTCAATGTACAGGTTTTCGTGGCCGTCAACACTATTCTGTACGACAACGAACTCGAAAATTGCCGTCTAATGATTTGGGAATTATACAAAATTGGTGTTGACGCACTCATCATTCAAGACATGGCAATCCTAGAAATGGATTTGCCACCAATTGTCCTTCATGCCAGTACACAAGCCAACAATCGCGATGCTAACAAAATAAAGTTTCTGAAAGATGCCGGAATTAAACGCGTTGTTTTGGCTCGTGAATTAAACTTACACCAAATCAAAGAAATCAGTACGACTTCAGATGTGGAACTGGAATTTTTCGTAACCGGTGCCTTGTGTGTGTCTTTCAGTGGCAATTGTTATATGAGTGTCGCCAATGGGGAACGCTCTGCCAACCGAGGTTCTTGCGCACAAAACTGCCGTTTACCTTATAACTTAATTGATGGTCATGGCGAAACCTTGATTAAAAATAGCCATTTGCTTTCGATTAAGGATTTTGATGTTTCAAATCAAATACCCAATTTAATCGAAGCTGGAATTAGTTCATTCAAAATTGAAGGCCGATTGAAAGATATAGTTTATGTCAAAAATAATGTGTCCTACTTACGTCAAAAATTAGATGATTTTCTGGAAGGAAACGACACATATACCAAAGCTTCTTCTGGAAAATGCACTTATACTTTCGATTCAGCATTGAACCGCACTTTCAATCGTGGCTATACTGATTATTTTGTAAACGAAAGACATCAATCGATTGGCTCTTGGGAAAGTCCAAAATCGAAAGGGCAATACATTGGCAAACTCATCAAAACCATTGGCAATGCTTACGAAATCGAAAATGGCGAATTATTAAACAATGGCGACGGACTTTGTTTCATCAACGAAAACAACGAAGCCGATGGAATCTATGTCAACAAAGCCGAAAACGGTTTGGCATTTCCCAATGTTCTAAAAGATATTGCACCCGGAACTTTCATTTACCGCAACAACGACGCGGCTTTCATCAAAATCGTAGAACGCGAAGACAGCGCCATCCGAAAAATAAGCACCACTTTGACGCTTTCCGAAAACGAAAACGGTTTTGAACTCGTCGCTATCGATGAAGACGGAAATAGTAGCAGCGTAAAATTGGTTCACCCAAAAGAAAGAACCAAAAACGACGAATCAATCGAAGATAATTTCAAAATTAATTTAGCAAAAACAGGTTTTACGCCGTATACCGTTGATAAAATAAATATAGAATTTTCACAAAACTGGTTTCTTCCAATTTCAAAAATTAATGAAATGCGCAGAACCGTATTCGAACAATTAACCGAAATGCGTCTTGTCAATTACAAACATGAAAAGATTCAAATCGAAAAAACATCACATCCTTATCCTGAAACCAAACTCGATTTTATGTATAATGTTTCGAATAAATTGGCACGGAAATTCTACGAGCGTCATGGTGTTACCGAAATCGAAAAAGCATTTGAATTGCAATGGGATCCAGGAAAATCACGTGTAATGACCACCAAATATTGCATTAAATACGAATTGGAAAAATGCCCTAAATATCATCCCAATATGGAATCGAAAGCAAAAGAACCTTTGGTTTTGAAACAGGGCGAATTAGAATACAAACTCAAATTCAATTGCAAACCCTGCGAAATGGAAATTTGGGAAAAAGATGCCGAATTCGAAATCGAAGAAGATTAAAACCAAAACCGATACTTTTACACAAAAGACATCGGTTTTTTTTCATAAATTTGGGCGTGCCCATGCTTCCACTAGCGTTACAGCATGGTCGGGCTTTCCGCTACAATCCACGCAAAAAAGCGTGGGATTTTCGCTTCTATCCCTCACGCAATCTCAATACAAAACACATCTAGAATGAAAATACTACTTTTAGGCTCAGGCGAACTCGGAAAAGAATTTGTAATTGCTGCGCAACGAATCGGTCAGACCATAATTGCGGTAGATAGTTATGCAAATGCACCCGCTATGCAAGTTGCTCACGGTTTCGAGGTCATCAATATGCTTGATGGAACCGAATTAGATCGAATTGTAGCCAAACACAAACCCGATTTCATCGTTCCAGAAATAGAAGCCATTCGAACCGAACGCTTTTACGATTACGAAAAACAAGGAATTACCATAGTTCCGTCAGCGAAAGCGGCCAATTTTACCATGAACAGAAAAGCCATTCGGGATTTGGCTGCCAAAGAATTGGGATTAAAAACCGCCAATTATCGCTACGCAACAACTGCCGAAGAGTTACGAAAAGGAGTTGAAGCAGTCGGTATGCCGTGTGTTGTAAAACCATTGATGTCGTCCTCAGGCAAAGGCCAATCGACTATAAAAACAGAAACTGACATTGAAAAAGCTTGGAATTATGCCGTTGAAGGTTCCCGGGGCGATGTGGTAGAAGTCATCGTTGAAGCCTTCGTGAAATTCAATTCTGAAATCACTTTATTAACCGTTACCCAAAATAATAATCCCACTCTATTTTGTGCTCCAATTGGGCACCGACAAGAGCGTGGCGATTATCAGGAAAGCTGGCAACCTGCCAAAGTTTCTGATGCGGCTTTATTTGAAGCGCAAGATATGGCCGAGAAAGTGACTGAAGCTTTAGGTGGAGCAGGACTTTTTGGTGTTGAATTTTTCCTCTCCGATGAAGGCGTATATTTCTCGGAATTATCACCAAGACCACACGATACCGGAATGGTAACTTTGGCCAATACTCAAAATTTTAATGAATTCGAATTGCATTTACGAGCGATTTTAAGCTTACCCATTTTCGAAATTAAATTAGAAAAAGCAGGAGCCAGCGCTGTTATTTTAGCAACAGAAAATTCCGAAAACCCTACCTATTCGGGAATCGAAAAAATAGCCGTTTTACCTAAAACTGATTTTAAGATTTTTGGCAAACCCACTTCAAGACCGTTTCGAAGAATGGGTGTTGCATTAGTCAATGACAATCTAGAAACACCAATTGAAAATTTAATTGATCGTGCCAAACAAGCATCCAATTTGGTAACTGTAAATTCATAAATGTATTTAATTCTTGAAAATATAGCCAAGCATATTTCCCTTTCTCCAGAAGAGCAGGAACTTTTTTTGTCAAAAACGGAAACCCATTATTACAAAGCAAAAACGATTTTACAAAATGCTGGAGAAGTTTGTAAAAACTCCTATTTTGTAAATTCAGGCGCTTTACGAAGTTTCAATATCAACGAAAATATTGTAGAACATGTAATGAGTTTTGCTTGCAAAGGTTGGTGGATTAGTGATATGTACAGCTTAATTTCTGAAAAACAAGGGAATCTTTTTATAGAAGTTATAGAAGATGCCGAAGTGGTTTTACTTTCCAAAGAAAACCAAGAAAAATTGTATCATGAAATTCCAAAGTTAGAGCGATTCTTTCGAATTTTAACCGAAAATGCTTTGGTTGCAAATCAGCAACGAATAATGGATAATTTAAGTTTATCTGCCGAAGAACGTTTTGAGAAATTTTCAAAAAAATACCCTACTCTTCTTCAACAAGTTCCTCAAAAACAAATCGCTTCTTATATTGGCGTCACGCCTGAATTTTTTAGTAAAATGAAGGCAAAAACTTTAAAAAAAGGAAATTAAAAGTAATTTTTATAACTAAACGTTGTCCAAAATTGTTCTTAATCTAGATTAAGTTATCAATGATTAAACTCATAGTAAATTTGTTTATTTAAATAATAATTACAAAATCAGTTATGGGAAATTCAGTTTTACATAAAGCAAATACTAGAGGTATTGCTGATATAGGTTGGCTAAAGAGCTTTCACACGTTTAGTTTTTCGAACTATTACGATCCAGAAAGAATGAATTTTGGTGTATTAAGAGTTTTAAACGATGACACAGTTGCACCAGGAATGGGTTTCGGTACACATGGACATCAAAACATGGAAATCATTTCTATACCGTTAGAAGGCGATTTGGAACACCAAGATAGCATGGGAAATAAAACAGTGATCAAAAATGGAGATATCCAGGTAATGAGTGCCGGATCAGGCATTAAACACAGTGAATACAACCGGAATCAGGATTCATTGGTCAAATTTTTGCAAATTTGGGTTATACCAAATCAAGAAAATGTGACTCCGCGATACGACCAAATTACTTTAAATCCGGATGACCGCAAAAATAAATTACAGCAAATTTTATCTCCAAATCCAGAAGACGAAGGGGTTTGGATTCATCAAAATGCATGGTTTCATTTGGGAAAATTAGAAACCGATTTTGCAACAACATATACCATTAATGAAAAGGGAAATGGAGTTTATGCTTTCATAATAAAAGGAAATCTAACCATAAATGGTCAGGAATTAAATTCTCGTGATGGTTTTGGCCTTTGGAATATTGACGAAATAGAAATCAAAGCAAATACTGATGCCGAAATTTTAATGATGGAAGTTCCGATGGAACTTTAACAAGTATAAAAATAAAACAAACGGCTCTATTTCATCACGAAGTAGAGCCGTTTTAGGTTGATTCCAGTTTCTATGTTTCTGAAAACTCCCAAAAAAACACTATTTTTGCAAAAGTTTACCGTTCCCAACTATTGAGGAACATTAAATCATAAACTTTAAACAAAAAACAAATGAAAGCATACGTATTTCCAGGTCAAGGGGCACAATTCACAGGAATGGGCAAAGACCTTTATGAAAACTCCACATTAGCAAAAGACTTATTCGAAAAAGCCAATGAAATTTTAGGCTTCCGCATCACCGATATTATGTTTGAAGGCACAGCCGAAGAATTGAAAGAAACCAAAGTTACACAACCTGCTATTTTTTTGCATTCTGTAATATTAGCAAAAACATTAAATGATTTTAATCCAGAAATGGTAGCTGGACATTCTTTGGGAGAATTTTCCTCATTGGTTGCTAATGGAGTACTGTCTTTTGAAGACGGTTTATTATTAGTTTCAAAACGTGCTTTAGCAATGCAAAAGGCTTGCGAAATAATGCCTTCGACAATGGCAGCAGTTTTGGGATTAGCTGATAATATCGTAGAAGATGTCTGTGCATCAATCGAGGGAATTGTAGTGGCAGCAAATTACAACTGTCCCGGACAATTAGTGATTTCTGGAGAAACATCTGCAGTAGAAAAAGCCTGTGAAGCTATGAAAGTAGCCGGAGCAAAACGTGCATTAATTTTGCCAGTTGGTGGTGGTTTTCACTCACCTATGATGGAACCTGCAAGAGAAGAATTAGCATCAGCCATTGAAGCAACTACATTCTCAACCCCAATTTGCCCCGTATATCAAAACGTTACAGCAACAGCAGTTTTTGACGCTAATGAAATCAAGAAAAACTTAATTATACAATTGACAGCTCCTGTAAAATGGACACAATCGGTACAACAAATGATTACTGATGGAGCAACTTTATTTACTGAAGTTGGTCCAGGAAAAGTATTAACCGGATTGATTGGAAAAATTGACAGAGAAGCAATTACTGTAAACGTATAGATTTAATAAAAACAACGTTTAAGACAGTATTTGTTTCTGTCTTTTTTTGATGAATTTAATTCAAATACTTTAAATAATTTCTTCATACAAACCTATAATTAATTGAATTGTTCCTTGTCACAGGTTTTGGGATTGATCCGATTGATCCCAAAGCTTGCGAACACGTCTTACCGATAAAACAAAAAACCCCATTCCTTTCGGAATAGGGTTTTCAAATAAAGGCGACGACATACTCTCCCACATAACTGCAGGACCATCTGCGCAGGCGGGCTTAACTACTCTGTTCGGGATGGGAAGAGGTGAGCCCCGCCGCAATAACCACCTTAAGAGGTTATAATTGCTTTGGGCAATTATTTGCAAGTCGTAATTCGTAATTTAGAATTCGTAATTGCAATAATATC
>CANCPC010000015.1 GCA_947379965.1 Flavobacteriaceae bacterium
TCGATATCAATATCGGGCAATGACACACGATCCGGATTCAGGAAACGCTCAAAAAGCAAATTATACATTAAAGGATCAATATTGGTAATCTTCAAACAATAGGCCACCACCGAACCTGCCGCAGAACCCCGACCAGGCCCCACAGAAACACCCATATTTCGGGCTTCGGCGATGAAATCCTGAACAATTAAGAAATATCCCGGATAACCCGAATTTTGTATCGTCAATAACTCAAAATCCAATCGCTCCCGAACTTCCTCTGTAATTTCAGGATAGCGTCTTTTGGCTCCTTCATAAGTAAGATGTCTCAAATAGGCATTTTCTCCGCGCACACCGCCATCGACGGCATCTTCTGGAACAACAAATTCATCCGGAATTTCAAATTTTGGTAGCAAAACTTCACGCGCCAAATTGTAGATTTCAATCTTATCCACAATTTCGGAAATATTCGAAATCGCTTCCGGCAAATCACTGAAGTTTTTCTTCATTTCCTCACCCGACTTGAAATAATATTCCTGATTAGGCAATCCATAACGGTAACCACGCCCCCGCCCTATTGGCGTAGTTTGCTTTTCGCCATCGCGAACGCAAAGCAAAATATCATGCGCATTGGCATTGTCTTTCTCAATATAAAACGTATTATTGGTCGCAATCAGTTTGACATCGTGTTTTCTAGCCAATGAAATTAAGCCTTCATTCACGCGATTTTCGTCTTCTTGATTGTGACGCATCACCTCGATATAGAAATCAGAGCCAAATTCTTGTTTCCACCAAAGCAAAGCTTCTTCGGCTTGGTTTTCACCCAAATTCAAGATTTTATTGGGGATTTCCCCATAGAGATTTCCAGACAAAACAATGATATCTTCCTTATATTGTTGAATAATTTTGCGGTCTATTCTGGGCACATAATAAAAGCCTTCAGTATAACCAATAGAAGACATTTTCGCCAAATTATGATATCCTTTTTTGGTCTTTGCCAAAAGTACGATTTGGTAACCATTGTCCTTTACCGACTTGTTTTTATGATCTTCACAAACGAAAAATTCACAACCTACGATGGGTTTCATCTCCACTTCGGTTAGCTCCTCGCCTTTTTCTATGGCTTCCTTATTTTTGGCTTCAGCCGCTTTATTATGATATAAAATATCACGAACAAAATGAAAAGCCCCCATTAAATTAGCATGATCCGTCATCGCCACAGCTGGCATTTTTTGCTGCGAAGCCGCTTTAACCAATGCCGCAACACTAATCGTGGATTGCAAAACCGAGAACTGCGTATGATTATGCAAATGCACAAAATCCGAATCGATTAAGATTTGTTTATTCTCTGAAAGTTCCTGTTTCGAAATGGGTACCGTTTGTTGACCACCCAATTGCTGACGAATTTTATCGGACGCTTCCTTTAAATTAATATGCTGCAAGCCAATAAGCTGTATTTCTCTTGGATTTTTAAGTTGAAAATCCTCGAAATATTCTTGCTCTACTTCGAGTTCCGTTTTGGTAAAAACTTCTGTACGAATTAATTCGAAAAAGCAACGTGTTGTTGCCTCCACATCGGCAGTGGCATTATGCGCTTCGCCAAAGGGTTTATTGAAAAGATACGAGTGTAATTCGGTTAACGTAGGCAGTTTAAATTTACCGCCACGACCACCAGGGAGTTTCAATAAAGATGCCGTAACTTCGGTACAGGTATCCAAAATTGGCATGGAACTCATGGGACTTTCAACGCCCAATCTATAAAATTCGCAACCCATAATATTGATGTCAAAACCTAGATTTTGACCCACAATAAACTTGGTTTTCGATAAAGCGATATTAAATTTCTCTAAAACTTCGGCCAAAGAAACGCCTTCGGCTTCGGCTAATTCAGTCGAAATACCGTGAATTCTTTCGGCATCATACGGAATATTGAATCCCTCTGGTTTTACCAAATAATCCTGATGTTCGATGAGTTTTCCCATATCATCGTGGAGCTGCCAAGCGATTTGAATACATCGTGGCCAGTTATCCGTGTCAGAAATGGGTGCGCCCCAACGCTTTGGTAATCCTGTGGTTTCGGTATCGAATATTAAGTACATTTTCTAGGCATTAGGTTTTAGCCAAAAGGCAAAAGTTGGCAGTTTTGATAAAAACAAAAATACATTTTATGAGGTTGAATTTCAATTATAGTTATTAACAAAAACCTAACCGAAAAAATCAAATAAAATTGCAAATCTGTTTTTTTGGATGTCGTAGTATTTTATCAAAAATAGTAACGAAAAAGACTTCAAAAGCACACGGAAAAGACAGCTTTTTTTGCATGAAAAAAGCAAAAAAACAGTACAATAATGACAACTTACAAAAACGAATAAAAGCGTTTAACTTATAAATTATATGTAATATCATCCATTTTATCGCATAATTTTCAAATAATGAGCCGTTTTTGAACAAAAAAATACAAAAATGTCAGATTTGGAAAACACACTCAGAAAGGTCCTAAATAAAAGCTAAAAACAAAAGGAGCTAGAAATTAAAAACGAACCATAAAATATCAAACCTATAAATAGGAGCCGTATTGTGTTGAAAAATCATTTTGGGTATCGTATATAAGTAAATAATAAAATTGACAATTTTAATTCTTTTTTTAATTTTGCTCTCATTGTTGCAATTTAGAGCAATTGCTAGGATTGCAAAAAAAGAAATACACTTAAAAAAATAGTTAAAATGAGTACTACATTATTCGACAAAGTATGGGATTCGCACGTGGTGCGTAAAATTGAAGATGGACCAGACGTGTTTTTTATTGACCGTCATTTCATTCACGAAGTTACAAGTCCTGTTGCTTTTTTAGGTTTAAAAGAAAGAGGAATCACCGTTTTGTATCCAGAACGCACTTTTGCAACTGCCGATCACAACACACCAACAATAAACCAGCATTTGCCTGTTGAAGATGCATTATCTGCCAATCAGCTTAAAGCTTTGGAAGATAACGCAGCCGAATATGGCATTTCGCACTGGGGATTAGGTCACCAAAAAAACGGAATTGTACACGTTGTAGGTCCTGAAAACGGAATTACTTTGCCAGGTGCCACTATCGTTTGTGGAGATTCTCATACATCTACACACGGTGCTTTTGGTGCAATTGCCTTTGGTATCGGAACTTCGGAGGTAGAAATGGTATTATCTACACAATGTATCATGCAACCAAAACCAAAGAAAATGCGTATCAACGTAAATGGAACTTTGAGTAAAGGTGTGGGTCCAAAAGACGTTGCACTTTATATTATTGCTCAATTAACCACTTCTGGAGGTACAGGATATTTTGCTGAATATGCAGGAGACGTTTTCGAAAACATGACTATGGAAGGTCGTATGACCGTTTGTAACTTGAGTATCGAAATGGGTGCTCGTGGTGGTATGATTGCTCCTGACCAAAAAACATTCGATTTCTTGGAAGGAAGATTACATGCTCCCAAAGGAGAAGCTTGGACTAAAGCTGTTGAATATTGGAAAACTTTAAAAACTGATGCTGACGCTATTTTTGATGCGGAACTAAACATCAATGCTGCCGATATCGAACCTATGATAACTTATGGTACTAATCCTGGAATGGGAATTGGTATTTCTAAAAACATTCCAAACGCCAACCAAGTTAAAGGTGGTGAAGAAACATACAAAAAATCTTTAGCCTATATGGGCTTTGAAGAAAATGATGTAATGATTGGAAAACCAATTGATTATGTTTTCTTAGGAAGTTGTACTAATGGTAGAATTGAAGATTTTAGAGCTTTTACAGAAATTGTAAAAGGGCGTAAAAAAGCAGATAATGTTACGGCTTGGTTAGTTCCAGGTTCTCACGTCGTAGAAGCTCAAATTAAAGAAGAAGGGCTGCTAGACATTCTTACCGAAGCTGGTTTTGTATTGCGTCAGCCAGGCTGTTCGGCTTGTTTAGCGATGAATGATGATAAAGTTCCTGCTGGAAAATATGCAGTAAGTACATCCAACAGAAACTTTGAAGGGCGTCAAGGCCCGGGTTCTAAAACATTATTGGCTAGCCCAATTATGGCAGCAGCAGCAGCAGTTACTGGAAAATTAACAGATCCTAGAGAGCTTTTTTAAAAGATTTCAGAATGTAGATTAACGATTTTTGATTTCAGATTTCGTTAATCCGCAAATAACTTTTACAACATTCATCTTACAATTCAGATTAAATAAAATAATGTTAGCTTTTGTAATTTACTTTTCTACATTGAAAATCAAAAATCAGCAATCGCTAATCAAAAATCAAAAATCAAATGGCATACGATAAATTTAATATCCTTACCAGTAGTGCAGTGCCACTACCGATAGAAAACGTAGATACTGATCAAATTATCCCAGCTCGTTTCTTGAAAGCGACTAAACGTGAAGGTTTTGGAGACAACCTTTTTAGAGATTGGAGATACAACGGAGACAATACTCCAAAAGCAGATTTCGTATTGAATGATGCAACTTATAGCGGAAAAATATTAGTAGGCGGAAAAAACTTTGGTTCAGGTTCTTCAAGAGAACATGCAGCTTGGGCTGTTTACGATTACGGATTTCGTGCTGTAGTTTCTAGTTTCTTTGCTGATATCTTCAAAGGAAATTGCTTGAATATTGGTGTTTTGCCTGTACAAGTAAGTCCTGAATTTGCTGAAACTATTTTCAAAGCGATCGAAGCAGATCCAAAAACAGAATTAGAAATCAACTTGCCTGCGCAAACTATTACGCTTTTGGCAACCGGACAAAAAGAGTCATTTGATATTTCTGGTTATAAAAAAGACAACATGATCAATGGTTTTGATGATATTGACTTTTTGCAAAACATGAAATCAGAAGTGGTTGACTTTGCTAATAAATTGCCTTACTAAAAAATAATTCTAAAAAAATGCAGTTACTAAAGCAGCCTATTGGGTTTTGCCATAGTAACTGCTTTTAGTGTTTTTTATAATAAATACATTATACCGATTTCAAATAATCGAAATCGTACTAGCTTCAAATTTAATATGAAAAAAAGAAAAATTGAAATAATGGACACGACGCTCCGAGATGGTGAACAAACCTCGGGAGTATCTTTTTCTGCTGCAGAAAAATTAACCATTGCGCAATTGTTGCTGGAGGAATTAAATATTGACCGAATCGAAATTGCTTCGGCTCGAGTAAGCGAAGGAGAATTTGAGGGTGTAAAAGGAATTATGGCTTGGGCCGAAGAAAAAGAATATGGCAACCGTATTGAAGTTTTGACCTTTGTTGATGGTGGACTTTCTATCGAATGGATGAAAAAAGCAGGTGCCAAAGTTCAAAATTTATTAACCAAAGGTTCTTTGAATCATTTGGTACACCAATTAAAAAAAACGCCAGAGCAACATTTTACAGAAATAGCCAAAACGATTGCATTGGCCCAAGAAAACAATATTGCTACCAATGTTTATTTAGAAGATTGGAGCAACGGAATGCGTAATTCTCCAGAATATGTGTTTCAGTTTTTGGATTTTTTAGCCACTCAACCGGTCAAAAGAATATTATTACCCGATACTTTAGGCGTTCTTATTCCGTCGCAAACGGCTGAATTTATTTCGAAAATTATCGAAAAATATCCTACTATTCATTTTGATTTCCACGCGCACAATGATTATGATTTAAGCGTTGCCAATGCTATGGAAGCTATCAAAGCTGGTATTCACGGACTTCACGTTACCGTAAACGGAATGGGAGAACGCGCCGGAAATGCTCCGCTAGAAAGCGTAGTCGCGGTTATCAATGACTTTATGCCAGACGTAAAAATCAATATAAAAGAATCTTCTTTGTACTCGGTGAGTAAATTAGTGGAAACTTTTACGGGTTATAGAATTCCGGCTAACAAACCGATTGTAGGTGATAATGTGTTTACTCAAACTGCAGGAATTCACGCTGATGGTGACAACAAAAACAACCTTTATTTTAACGATTTGCTTCCGGAACGTTTTGGAAGAAAACGAAAATATGCATTAGGCAAAACTTCGGGCAAAGCCAATATCGAAAAAAACCTTCAAGAATTAGGATTGAAACTCAATCAAGAAGACTTGAAATTAGTTACCCAAAGGATTATCGAATTAGGCGACAAAAAAGAAACCGTTACTAAAGAAGATTTGCCATATATCATTTCGGATGTTTTGGACAGTCATACTTATGAAGATAAAATCGTCATTGAATCTTATGTTTTAGTTCACTCGAAAGGAACGCGTCCTTCTACAACCCTTTGTTTGAAAATTGAAGGCGAAATCATTGAGGAAAACGCTCAAGGTGACGGACAATTTGATGCTTTTATGAATGCTCTAACAGAAATATATAAGCGCAAAAAAATGATATTGCCTAAACTTATCGATTATGCAGTTCGAATTCCACCAGGCAGCAGTTCAGATGCATTATGCGAAACCATAATCACTTGGACGAATGGCAAAAAAGAATTTAAAACTCGAGGATTAGATTCAGATCAAACCGTTGCAGCGATCAAGGCGACTCAAAAAATGCTGAATATAGTAAGCGCTTAATTCAAAAAGAAAAACAATCAATAACTCAATATAAAAAGAATGAAATATACTATTGCCCTTTTAGCAGGAGACGGAATTGGTCCTGAAGTAATCAGTCAAGCCGTAAAAGTTTCTGATGCAATTGCAAAAAAATTCAACCATGAAATCACTTGGATACCAGCATTAACAGGCGCTTGCGCTATAGATGCCGTTGGAGTTCCTTATCCTGACGAAACACACGAAATATGTATGAAAGCCGATGCGGTTTTATTTGGAGCCATCGGACACCCAAAATATGATAATGATCCAAGTGCTAAAGTAAGACCAGAACAAGGTTTATTATTGATGCGAAAAAAATTAGGTTTGTTTGCTAATGTACGTCCAACATTTACTTTCCCTTCTTTGATTGACAATTCTCCTTTAAAAAGAGAACGTATCGAAGGAACCGATTTGATCTTCTTGAGAGAACTTACTGGTGGAATTTATTTTGGTGAAAAAGGAAGAAAAGACGGAGGGGATACCGCTTTCGATACTTGTACTTATACAAGAGCCGAAGTACAAAGATTAGCAAAAAAAGGATTCGAATTAGCCATGACTCGTAGCAAAAGATTATGTTGTGTGGACAAAGCGAATGTATTAGAAACGTCACGTTTGTGGAGAGAAACAGTACAAGCTATGGAAAAAGACTATCCAGAAGTTGAAGTTAGCTACGAATTTGTAGATGCAGTAGCTATGCGTTTAGTTCAATGGCCCAACTCGTACGATGTATTAATTACCGAAAACTTATTTGGAGATATATTAACTGACGAAGCTTCTGTAATTTCAGGTTCAATGGGATTAATGCCATCAGCATCTGTGGGAGAACATACTTCATTGTACGAACCAATTCACGGATCTTACCCACAAGCTACAGGTTTAGATATTGCAAATCCATTGGCTACAGTATTATCGGCGGCGATGATGTTTGAAGATGCATTTGGGTTAAAAGCTGAAGCTGAGGCAATTAGAACAGTTGTAAACAAATCATTAGAACAAGGAATTGTTACTGAAGATTTAGCTGTAAAAGGAACCAAAGCATACAAAACTACAGAAGTTGGAGATTGGTTAGTTGCCAATTTGTAAAAATAAATCCACTTTCAGTTTCCTCTCCTTAGAAGAGTGCAGAGGAAGAAGAAACAAAAAAGGTGTCAATGAAAATTGACACCTTTTTTTATAGTATTCCTTAATTAAAAAGGCAAATCATCTGGCTCTTCTTCGTTTAAGCTTGTTGCTGGTGGGAAAGCGGCTGCAGCTGGCATTGGTGGCGCTTGACCTGAAGGCGTTTCAGCTTGTGCTTTTGCAATTCTCCAACCTTGAATTGTATTGAAATAAACCGCTTCACCTTGTGGATTGATCCATTCTCTTCCTCTTAAATTAATATCTATTTTTACTGATTCACCTACTTGAAAGCTATTCAACAAGTCACATTTGTCTTGAACAAATTGCACCAAAATATTTTGTGGATATTGCTCATCCGTTGTAACAACAACGTCTCTTTTTTTAAACCCCCCAGATCCAACCTCTTTGGTTTGATCAATCATTTTGATTTTTCCTGTAACTTCCATCTTCTTTTATTTATGTTTATTGTTGAATAAAAATTGTCTTTTCAAAATTTTAAATTTATAAATTTTGAATTTTGAATTACAAATATATCAATTTCTTCATTAGTAGACAAGCAATTGTTATACCCTAATTTTAGTCTATAAATTTATAAATCTATTTTAGAAATAGTGAATTATTTATTTCATTATTCATCACTAAAACAAAATTATGAACCATTAAGAGAGGATTAATTACAATTAAAAAGCTCTAATAAAACACAATTATATTTCCAATATATTGTTATATTTATCGCTCAAAAATCAATATATGAAATTTTATAAAAGTAGAAACACAAGCCGATGGATCATTATTTTTGCTTCCTTTTTTATTATTTCGTTAATTCTTTGGAATACCTATGATTTTTTTAAAATTTTTAAAAACGAAGAACGTATAAAAATGAATCTTTGGGAAAAGGCTCAAAAAAAAGTAAATAACGCTAGTGAAACTACTGACTTAGAACTTCCGCTCCAAATTTTAAGTAACAATTCGATTCCAGTTATGGTTGTAGAAAATGACAGTGTAATAAATACTGTGCATATTGACGAGGAAATAGTCAAGGATAAACAAAAAAAGAATGCTTTTTTAAATAGTCTAAAAAACCAAAACGAACCTATCAAAATTGAATATGCTCCTGGGAAATTTCAGAAATTGTATTACGGAAACTCTGCTTTACTAAATAAACTTAAGTATTATCCCATCGCTTTATTGCTAATAATTGTATTGTTTGTTGGACTGGTTTACAATTTTTACAGAAGTACTAAAATAGCTACTCAAAACAAACTTTGGGCAGGAATGGCGAAAGAAACGGCACACCAAATAGGAACGCCACTATCGTCACTAATAGGCTGGGTCGAACTTTTGAAAACAGAAAAAATAGACAAAACAATAACTGTTGAAATAGAAAGAGATATTGAACGATTAAAAACCATTACCGATAGGTTTTCAAAAATTGGGTCTGAGCCCAAATTAGAAAATAAAGATATAATCGAGGAAACACTTCAATCCTATGATTATTTGCAATCTCGGTTTTCAAAACAAGTAGCTTTTTCTTTTGAAGCTCCACAAAAACCAATTGTAGTTTCAATGAATCCAACTTTACATAGTTGGACAATTGAAAACTTAGTGAAAAATGCTATTGACGCCATGAAGGGCAAAGGAGAATTGTTGGTCTCGATTGAGGAGGAAGGAGAAAATGTAAAAATAAAAGTGTCGGATACTGGAAAAGGAATCCCAAAAAAACAATTCAAAAACGTATTTGAACCCGGATATACAACAAAGCAACGCGGATGGGGCTTAGGGCTTTCTCTAACAAAAAGAATTGTCGAAGAATACCATAAAGGAACCATAAAAGTTTTGAATTCTGAGATTGGAAAAGGAACGACAATGCAAATTAATTTAAAGAAAAATGTCTAGTTTAATGGAATTCCAAACCATGAAACTTTGGTAAACATTCCCTTCCTTCCAATTTTTGACTTCCCTAAATATTCCTTTACGAAGGATTCATGGCCCTCGACCTGTACTAATGTATCATAAATATTTTTCCGTAATGAAGCTACATTAGCACTATTTTGACTTCCAACAGAACCAATAGCAACAATATCATTTTGACATTTAATCAAAATATCTTTTGGTGTTTGTATCATTTTACTAATTTCGAAATCAGGCAAAGTAGGTTTAAATTGCTTATTCCTATAATTAATGAAATCATTCAAAAAAATAATGGCTTGGTTATATTCGGAAGTAACTGCATTTAATTTTTCAATATTTATGTTTTGATTCAAAACTTCGTTTTCTTTCTTTTTACTAACTAGGTAATCTGAAATCAATTTGTTTTTAACTCCGTTTTTCTCAATTCTTTTTGTTGCTTCACCCGATTTTTCAGCTTGGGATAATGAATCGTATTTTCCAATTTCAGCTGCAAAATCAAAATATTTTTTTGTTTTATCCACTTGAATTTTTCCGTCGTAAAACTCTTGATTTGTCACAGGATAATTTAAAAATTGCCATAAATAATCAAATGGAATGTGTGATGAGATTATTTTACTCGGTTCCGTTTTAAAATAATAATCATTTATTTTCTTTACGAATTTGCCATTATATAAAGCTCCCGAACCCCAAGTAGGATCAAAAACAAACCATTTATTGTCAATTTTGGCTGCGCACCAAGCGTGAGCCAAACTAGCTATAGTTCCATTTTGCTTGGTATAACCTTCAATTATATAGGACTTTATACCAATTTTAATGGTGATATCATTAAAAACTTCGGCGTAATGAATACAAACTCCTATTCGATTTTTTAAAGCACTGTAAATTTTTTCTTGTGGAGATTGGCTTGAATTATCAAAAAACATATTTTTCACATCATAGCTAATGTTTGATGCGGTCCAATAAAAAACAGCACGAATTTTATCGTTTTCTGTTTTAAAATTAGCATTGATATAACGTGCAATTCCATCAGTAGAAGTAGTCGAACTGCTTGGAATTGCAGCGATTTTTTTATCGATTAAAGTATAGCCAACATTGGGTTGGCCAAAACTTAAAATAGAAAAAAGGAAAGTAAAAACTAAGATAGTTTTTTTCATTTTATTTGGATTACCTCTAAAATAGTGTCTACAAATTAGCTTGAATTTCTTTGGCCAAAGTTTCGAATTCTTCTTTAGTCAAGGTAACTTTATTTTGAAAACGCATTTCGTCCATTTCGTTTAACGGAATTAAATGAACGTGTGCGTGAGGAACTTCAAGTCCTACAACTGCCATTCCGATTCTTTTGCAAGGAACCGTTTTTTCAAGTGCAATGGCAATTTTTTTAGAAAATTGCATCAATCCAATATACAAGTCCTCTTCAATGTCGAAAATCTTATCTATTTCCTGTTTAGGAATGCATAAAGTATGTCCTTTTGCATTTGGATTTACATCTAAAAAAGCCAAAAAATTATCATCCTCTGCAATTCTATAAGATGGGATTTCTCCTTTTATAATTTTTGTAAAAATACTAGACATTGTTGAAATGTTTAATTGATTAACTATTTAATTGTTGAATCGGTTAGTTGAAAATCGATTAAAACAATTAAACAACTAAACGATTAAACTCTTAGTCTCTAGAAATTTCAAGAATTTCAAAACGTAAAACGCCGTTTGGAACGGTAATTTCAGCTATTTCTCCAATAGATTTTCCCAATAATCCTTTACCAATTGGAGAGGTCACGGAGATTTTACCGGTTTTAAGATCGGCTTCACTTTCGGCAACAAGCGTATATTTCATCTCAATTCCGTTAGAAAGATTCTTGATTTTCACGTTCGATAAAACCAATGCTTTAGAAACATCTAATTGAGTTTCGTCAATCAATCTAGCGTTTGAATGAACCTCTTCTAATTTAGCAATTCGCATTTCCAACATTCCTTGTGCTTCTTTGGCAGCATCATATTCAGCGTTCTCAGATAAATCCCCTTTATCTCTTGCCTCTGCAATATCAGCAGATGCTTTTGGACGCATCACACTTTTTAAATAATCTAATTCTTCTCTTAATTTTTTTAATCCTTCGGCTGTATAATACGATACTTTCGTCATAACTTCATCATTTATATAAAATAGAAAAAATCCCATCAGGACGGGATTTCTTTCCACAAAGATATTGTTTTTAATTTTTAATTCACAATTTAATACCAATCATATATATTTCAAAGTTAAATAAATTAAATTTGTTGGCACCATTCTTTTATATATTTAAATAATGAAAAAGTATTTATTAGTATTCTTCATAATTGCACTTTTTTTGGGCTGCAGTCCTACTAATTTTAATAACCAGAATCCTTATATCGCTAATTACAATTTTACACTAAATATTAATATGGATTTACCTTCTTACGGAAGTCTATTATATCCAAGTAATGCTGTTTATTATGCTGGTCAGGGCGTTCGAGGTCTAATTATTTTTAATACCGGAAGTGGGTACAATGCCTTTGATGCAGCTTGTCCCAATCAAGCCATAGGTGCTTGCTCTACGATGACCATAAAAGGAATTAATGCCATATGCCCTTGTGATGGCAGGGAATATAGTCTGTTTACCGGCCAAGGTGGTTTACAATATCCATTAAAGCAATATCGTGTTGAAGTAATTGGAAATATGCTTCGAATTTATAATTAACTAAAAAATCCTGATAGCAAAACTATCAGGATTTTAAAATTATAATTGATGTTAACCTAAAACTTCAAGGTTAATCCCGTTAAGAAATTGATTCCTGCTTGTGGATAATAATAAGGATAAACATCCCACATATAACCGTTTGAGCTATATTTCTTGTCTAAAAAATTGTTGACCAATCCTGTTATTACAATTGATTTAAAAATCGATTTTGGTTTAATTTCGTATGATACATTCAAATCATTTACAAAATAGTCCGCTAATTTCGCGGCTGGCAATTCGATGTTGTTCCTATATTGTTGGCCAACGAATTTCTGCAATAATGAAATTTGCACGCTTTCGATTTGTTTATAAACCAAAATATTCCCCACAATGATTGATGGTGAATACGCAATAGTTGTCGTTCCGAAATTTTGTCCGGCCACAGCCAAATCATTATTTTTATTGCTACTCAAGGTAAAATTAGGTCTAATAAATAGCTTTTCAGAAAACGCAATTGTAGCGTCAACTTCTAATCCTAAACGGAAACTTTTATCACTATTCGAACGAATCGGATTTCCAACATCGTCCAGTTTTCCAGTCAAAATCAGTTGATCTTTGTAAGCCATATAGTAAATATTCGAATTGAATTTTACTTTTTCGCCAGCAAATCTCCAACCTAATTCAAAGTCGTTCAGTTTTTCTGGTTTCGCATTTCCACCTTCATAATCTGTTCTATTTGGTTCCCGATTCGCTCTAGCATAAGAAAAATACAATACGTTTTTTCCGTTTACAGTGTAGTTTAAACCCGCTTTTGGATTGAAAAAATTGAAGTTAGCGTTTACCAAACCTGTTTCTGGACTATCGATTTTATAAATCACATTTCGAAGTTGCAAATCGCCAAACAAGCTTAATTTTGAACTGATTTGGTAATTGGCTTTCGCAAAAATATTTCCGTCGTTTTTAGTCGCCGAATTATCATAATATTTATCGCCCAATTCGCTTTGAGAAGCAAAACGCGCCCAAATTACTTGACCAAAATGCCCTCCTTCGTATTTATTATAACCTCCACCAACAATAAAATCTAGTTTTTCCTCTTTGTAATTGGCCGAAAATGTAGTTCCGTAGAAATTATTATCCAACCATTTCTGACGGATTAAATCGGTGGTAGTTTGCCCTGTAACAGGTAGCAATCCATAATCTGCAAAAGCCTGATTATTCAAGTATTCTTCATAATAGCCTTTCCCTTTTGTGTAATGAAAAGCCAAATTAGTATTCCATTTACTCGATACTTTTTCATTCCAATGCAACTGATAATGGTCTTGTTGGTAATTATCAGTTTCATTCTTGTAAAACTGCGTATTTCCGTTTAAATCAGTATACATTCCCGCAAAATTGAACGTTCGTTTGGTTGCCAATGTTTCTCCATCAACACCATACCAAGATTGATAGGTTTTCTCTTTTCCTCCAAAAGCCAAAGCTTTAATCAATGTCGTTTTACCCACATAAGTTCCTTGAAGAAAATAAGATTTCATATCCGAAGCACCACGATCCACATATCCATCCGATTTTATAGCCGACAAACGACCAGCGATTTCAAAATGGTCATTCATCAGACCGGTACTGAATTTTACGGTATGTTTTTGGGTATTAAAACTCCCAAATGAATTCGAGATTTCGCCATTACTCACCTTAGAATAACTGTCGGTAAGCATATTTAAGCTTGCGCCAAAGGCACCCGCTCCATTAGTAGAAGTTCCCACACCACGCTGCAACTGCAAACTCTCGACCGAAGAAGCAAAATCAGGCATATCTACAAAATAGCTTCCGCTACTCTCCGAATCGTTGTAAGGAATACCGTTTATAGTTACATTTACTCGGGATGCATCGCTACCGCGAACACGAATTCCGGTGTAACCCACTCCATTTCCGGCATCGGAAGTCGTGACAACAGACGGTAAATAGTTCATCAAAATAGGAATATCTTGTCCTAAATTGCGGAACTTAATTTCCTTTTTGTCTAAATTGCTGAAACTAACCGGTGTTTTTGAAGTAACACGAACCGCCGAAACTAATACTTCATCCAATTGATTAACTTTGGTTGTGTCTTTGACTTGGGAAAAAGTAAAAATAGAAAATAGAAGAAAGAAGAAAGATAATAATAGATTGTTGTTTTTTGGGCTCTTAGCTCTTGGCTCTTGGCTTTTTGTGTAAAATAAAATGTTCATCCGTAAATAGTTTTACGAATAAAAGGGGGAATTATTCTTTTGTTAAATTAAAATGATTGGTTCTGATTTTTCAGAATGACGTGCACATCATCTTCGAATCTATTTCCCTTAACAGCATTACCTGTTCAGGTTCGTTGGGTATAATCTCAGCTGTCATTCCTTTTTTTGGAATCTAGCACCCCTTTGAGACGGATCAAAATTAATTATAAATTGTGAAATATGAATTATGAATTGCAATAAATTTAAAAATCTGGTTTTCTCCTATTCTTCTTAATGTCTGAAACGTTTTTTTTATCTTTAATTCTCTTTCTAATAACCGATTTTGGGATTTTTGTAGCTTTTCTGATTTTAGGAATTACGAGACCCGTGGTGATTATATCCAAAAACCGTTTGGTTACAATTCCTTTATTTTTGAGTTGGCTTCGGTCTTCATCACAATTCAAGATTAAAATTTTTTCGGAGGTTAATCTCGAATAGAGTTTGGTTTCCAATAACAATTTTTCTTCTTCTGTAAGGGCATTCGAATTTCCCAAATCAAAAGACAAAACCACTTTCGAAGAAACTTTATTTACGTTTTGGCCGCCGGCACCACTGCTTCGGACGGCCTTGAAATTTAATTCCGATATAAGTTTTTCAGTTTCCAAAGTTATTGAGGTTGATGTGCTGGTTTCAATAAATCGTTTACCGTTTTCACAGGATTGAAAGTCATCAATGGCACTTCGACAAAAATAGTTAGCCATTTTACCATAGCTCCATTCCACAAACCGGGTAATTCATAGCCTTTTAACGGCTTTCCATCTTTGTTTTTTTCGACAATAAAACCACTATTGGGATCAATAAATTGTGTTAAATCGAATTTTTCATTTTTATAATTTCGTATTCCACAAACCAAATCGACTGGATTGAAATGGGTCGCTTCGGCAAGGATTCTAACTTGATCGGCATTTAACAAATCTACTTGAGATGTTTCTACAATTTGCAATGAAATAGTTCCATTTATATCCCGAACCCAATATGGACCGCCTCCGGGCTCACCCTCATTTTTTACCATTCCACAAACACGAATGGGTCTGTTAAGTGCGTTTTTTAAGTGACTAATTTTATTTTCTAAAGTATATTCTGAAAAATTATGAGGTAAATCAATATTCAAATCACTTTTGGCGAAAGCCATAATTTCGTCTAAATATTCCTCTTTAAAATTTTCAATTTCATCCAAGTAATTAAACACTTTCTGCTGTAATTCGATCAAAATACCGGCTAATGCTTTTTTATACAAAGCATTACTTTCGACCCTATTTTGTATCACATTATCAATGTTTTTTATAAAAATAACATCCGAATCTAAATTATTCAAATTCTCGATTAAGGCTCCATGGCCTCCAGGTCTAAAAACTAATTTGTTATTTTCGTCTCTAAATGGATTATTATCTAAGTCAACAGCAATAGTATCGGTAGCTTTGTTTTGATACGAAAAACTGGTGGCGATTATTGTCTGAGATTCTTTTTCAATTTTACTTTTTACTGTATTTATAATGCTTTCAAATTGGCTTTGATGCGCTTCTGAAACGGTTAGATGTAAATGGGAATTCCCATTTGAACTCGAATAAAAAGCACATTCATACAAATGCTCATTTATTGCCGTTGCGATATGTGAAACATATTTATGAAAAGGAAGGATCCCTTTTGGTTTATTAGCAAAATCAAAATAATCGGGAGACAAGAGTAATTGGATAAAATAATAATTTTTATAATCTCTAGTCAATGAATTAAAATCTGGAAACACTTGTTTTAGCATTGAATCTACAGCATTAAAAAATGGAAATTTTTCCATTCCCACTATAAATAGAGATAATTCATTATCCTTTTTTCTGTTGATGTATGCATTTATAGTTTCATTATTTAAATCAAAGTCATTCAAAAAAGTAGACAAAAATTTAAACATTCTACTGGCAGCTCCAGAAGCCGGGACGAATTTTGTTAATTTTAAATTAGATTTATTAGCATCAAAAAAACGAGCTTTTTGTTGAAAATCGGTTTCTGTAAGTTTTAAAATTCCATTAAATATTGTTGCTGGTTCAATTAAATTAGCCTTAGAAATTCCTTTTTTGAAAATATTTAATTGATTTTGAATGTTTACTAATGAAACTCCGTGTTCTTGAATTTGGACAAAATCAAGCGAAGAAAAGCCTATTTCTTTGGCAATAGTCAATTCATTAATAATAGAAATTGCGAAAGATAATCTCGAATTTTGATCACCTGAAAGTTGAATAAATGGTTTATTCGTATCGATTAATGTTTGTTTGAAAACTGCAAAAACCGACTCTCGTCCTTCGGGTTTGTCACGCAAATCGTCCTTTTCCCAAGGCACATCAATATCGGTTAAAAAGAACAAATCGTATTCGTGCTCTAGAGCCGCTTGGTCTAATAAAGGGGCGCAAAAACCATAATACACTTCGGAAAAAACCTTCGTCACCATTAAATTAGTATCGCAAAAAAGGTATTTATTTGCGATTGAAAGGCTGTCGTTTTCTAATTTCGTTTGGCCATAAGCTATTGGAAGCATATCGTTGACATCACAAATCTGAGCTGTTTTATCCCATTTTTCTTGAAGATAATCACGCGCATATTCAGGAACCCAAGCCGTTTGAAAATGTTCGGCGAGTTGTATTGCCAATGTGGTTTTTCCGGTAGATTCTGGGCCAAAAAGGGCAATTTTTATTATTTTTGAACTTCCTGTATTTGGGAGTTGTTTAAGATTTTCTTCCATTCTAAATAGCCATAAACGGCAATAATTGTAAATACTATATATTGTAAACTAGTAAAAGTATATCCTTTTGCGAAATAAAGCGGTATCGAAAGCAAATCTCCCAAAATCCAAAAAATCCAATTCTCAATTTTTCTTTTTGCCATTAACCACATACCAACAAAAAATATTGCTGTCAAAATCGTGTCTAAATACGAATACCAGCTTGTAAATTTATTAAAATAAAGATACACTATTAGCACAAAAATTAGAGTTGCTATAAAAATAATAACAGCCATTATTTTTTCCTTATTCGTCATAATCGAAACCGGGAATTCATCAACATCCCCTTTTTTCCGTGTCCAATGATACCAACCGTAAATACTCATGACAAAATAATACACATTGATCATCGAATCTCCAAGCAAGTTCCATTGCCAAAGCAAATAAGCATAAATAAAAGTACTGACTAATCCTGTTGGAAATACTAATATATTATCTTTTTTTGCATACCAAACACTAAATAATCCAAAAAATACAGCCGTAATTTCAAGAAAAATATTAAATGTTGAATAAGTCGAATATTGTGAAAATAAGTATTCTATCATTCGTTGTTTTGATTAAAAAAATTAATGTCATTCTCGAAAGCTGTGCCAATGACAACCATATCGGCACCGGAATTATACGCATTTTGAATTCCTTGCAAATCTATAATTCCTCCACCAACTAGCAACGGAATTTCGATATTTTTAGAAACTAATTCAATCATTCCTAATGGAACAGCTTGTTTGGCACCACTTCCTGCTTCGAGGTAAATGAGTTTATTGCCTAACATTTCGCCGGCTTGGGCTGTTGCCAATGCCAATTCGAGATTATTCCGGTCTAAAGGCGTTGTTTTACTAACGCGTTCTACGGCGGTTTCAGAGCCGCTTTCGATGAGAATATAGCCTGTAGAAAGGACTTCGAGTTGGGTTTTCTTTATAATGGAAACCGATTTTACTTGGTGTTCGATTAGGAAATCAGGATTTCTTCCTGAGATTAAAGACAAGAACAAAATGGCATCGGCTTGGCCTGAAATTTGGGATGGATTTCCAGGAAAAAGGACAATGGGCAACACACAATTTTGTTTAATCTTTAGAATCAATTGGTCTAAAATATTCGTTTCTACAAGACTTCCGCCAATAAAAATATGAGTTGATGGTGATTGGTTTATTTTTTCGACAAGAGCTTCAACATGATCCAAATTGATTTTGTCGGGGTCGAGAAGAATAGCGAGCAATTTCTCGTTATTGGCTTTTGATTTTAGAATGTTTTTGTAGATGTTTGTCATTTTTTCAGCCACGAATTTTAAATTTCGAAAGCATAAACCAAAGTAAAATCCTCAACTTCCTCAAAATAGATGGCAAATTGTTGCTTTGTATTTTCGATTTCAAGCATTGCGGTTGTTTTTCCTTCTGTGATTTCAAATGGATTTACTTGAATATGATCTTTGAAACTGATTCCTTTTTCGTTACGGATTTTGAAAATCGCTTCTTTTGCGCCCCATTTCGTTGTTAGTTTTTTGATGTAATCTTCATTATCAAAAGATTTCAAGCGCTGTAATTCCTGATTATTTACAAACTTATCGGCGATTTTGAGGATTTTTTCTCGTTGCATTTCAATGTCGATTCCGGCTTTTTGGTCGCTAATTATTATTGTCGAAAAACGAAAGGAATGCGAAATAGACACTTCGACAGGCTCAGTGTGACAATTATTAGGATTTAGATGCGGTTTTCCTGATTCATCATACTGTAAATCGAAATCATTGTATCCGGCCTCTTGCAATAATTTGCGAACGCTAAGAAAACCACGTTGATGCAATTCGGATTTCATTCCGTGTAATCGCTGCAGACTTTTCTCGTTCAGTTGCACTTCATGGTATAATTCCTCGTAGGATTCGGTAATTTTCCAAACGAGAATTTGTGTTGAAGAATTGAAGTTTATGGTTTTATATAACGGCATTTAAATAAATTATGAATTATAAAGTTCATGATTACTACTGATTTTTAGCCCCGATAGAAGTAGAAATCCTCCCGATTTTTCTTCGGGAGATTACTTCACTTAATTCTTATTTTCATAGGAGTTCAGTGAACTTTGTTTGCAACGGATAGCGGGATTAACTCCTACCTTAGACTATACTCAGGGTGACAATAAAAATATTTCACTATAATTCAGAAGATTAGGGAATTAAACAATTCATAAATGTTTCCGAATACTTTTTAAATTATAAGTTATTGCGTAAATTTGCAAAAATTTTACAATACAAATATACTATAAATGAGTACAACGACTATGCCTTATGTGGCTTTCAAAGTTAAAGACATTTCTCTAGCGGCTTGGGGAAGAAAAGAAATTGAATTGGCTGAAGCCGAAATGCCAGGTTTAATGGCGCTTCGTGCGGAATACAAAAACGAACAACCTCTTGCTGGCGCTCGTATTGCGGGATGTTTGCACATGACAATACAAACTGCGGTTTTGATTGAAACTTTAATCGCCCTTGGTGCTGAAGTGACTTGGAGTTCTTGTAATATTTTCTCTACTCAAGATCAAGCTGCTGCTGCTATTGCTGCTGCAGGAATTCAAGTTTATGCTTGGAAAGGTCTTGACGAAGAATCATTTGACTGGTGTATTGAGCAAACATTATTCTTTGGCGAAGAAAGAAAACCATTGAATATGATTCTTGATGACGGTGGAGATTTGACGAATATGGTTATTGACCGTTTTCCAGAATTAGTTGCTGGAATCAAAGGATTGAGCGAAGAAACTACAACTGGTGTTCATAGACTTTACGAAAGAGTAAAAGCAGGAACGTTACCAATGCCTGCTATCAACGTGAATGACTCGGTTACTAAATCGAAATTTGATAATAAATACGGTTGTAAAGAATCGGCTGTTGATGCGGTTCGTCGTGCCACTGATATTATGCTTGCTGCAAAAAGAGTAATCGTTTGTGGTTATGGCGATGTTGGGAAAGGAACTGCTGCTTCTTTTAGAGGTGCTGGATCTATCGTAACTGTTACAGAAATTGATCCAATTTGTGCTTTACAAGCTGCAATGGACGGTTTTGAAGTGAAGAAATTAGACACTGTTATTGCAACGGCTGATATCATTATTACAACTACTGGAAACAAAGACATCGTTCTTGGTTCTCATTTCGAAAAAATGAAAGACAAAACAATCGTTTGTAACATCGGACATTTTGACAACGAAATTGACATGGCTTGGTTGAATGAAAACCATGGTGCTTCAAAAATCGAAATCAAACCACAAGTTGACAAATATACTATCGCTGGAAATGACATCATTGTTTTGGCTGAAGGACGTTTGGTAAACCTGGGTTGTGCTACAGGCCACCCAAGTTTTGTAATGAGTAACTCATTTACCAACCAAACTTTAGCTCAAATCGAATTGTGGAAAAACAGCGCGGCATACAATAATGAAGTGTATATGTTACCAAAACATTTAGATGAAAAAGTGGCCATGTTGCACTTAGCTAAACTAGGTGTTGAATTAGAAACTTTACGTGTTGACCAAGCAGATTATATTGGAGTTCCTGTTGAAGGTCCATTCAAACCAGAATATTACAGATACTAATCAAGACTTCTTAGAAAGTTAGATTTCTAAATAATTAGAAACCCTTGCAGGAATGTGAGGGTTTTTTGATATTTAAGATTTTCGAAAGCTCTTAAATCTAAAACTTAAAAAATATGCTATATTTGAATAAAAAACTTATGAATGCTGAAAACAAATATCAAAACGTTCCTATTTTAATAGTATTTGCTCTCTTTTACAATGCAATTACATTGTTTTTTATTTACAACATTTATCAGGATGAAAGTAGTTCGTTAGGTTATTTGTTTATTTTTCCAATATTTTGGATTATAGCTGGAATATCTATTGCAATTTATATTCGGACTGATAAAATTAAAATCTCTAATTATTTAGAAAAAATAGTTTTAGGTTTTTCAACTCCATTACCATTCTTTTTTTTTCTTATTATTTGGCATTCTATTTCACCAGCCTCACATATTAATTCTACATGGGAACATGAAAGAAACGGATTAAAATATAAAAAAGTTGAATATACCTACTCAAATTTAAAACCAGAAAGAACGGAATACTACATAAGCAGTGGTTACGGCTGGGTAAAAGATAGTATTTGGGAGTTTTATTCTAAAGACGGGAAAATTTTAAAAAGGGAAAATTATATGAAGAACAAATATCGTAATTGAATCATTCAATATTTTCCAACAAAACCAATAGTTTCTATTTCAAATCAGGTAAGTTAAATTTAGCAATCAATTCATAAAAAGCAAACTGAAATATTTTATATCTTTGTATCTTAATTGATTACTTATCCAAATGACCACACTTACTATAAACATAAAAGACATTTCTCAAATTTCAATCATCAAAAAAATATTGAAAGCTTATGATGTGGAAGTAATCGAACAAAACAATGAAATTACAAATCCAGAAATTATTGAAAGATTAGAGAAACATCATAAAAACTTTCAGAAACCCGCCTATAGAGAAGAAAACTACACTAAAGTAGACACCAAAAATATATGGGCAGATATACAATAGAAATAAGCAAAGAAGCACTTGCTGATTTGTCAAAAATAAAAAAGTCTGGCAAGAAAACGGATATTTCAAAAATTGAAAAGATATTTCTAGAATTAGAAACCCATCCAACAATTGGTATTGGTAAACCCGAGAAACTAAAATATAAAGACGAAAACGTTTGGTCCAGACAAATTAACAAAAAAGACCGATTAGTATATGAAATTATCGACCATGAAGTAGTAATCATTATCATTTCGGCATTGGGACATTATAATGATAAATAATTTATTTTCCTTAAAACCACACCTCACAAAGCTCCATCCTTAAAATGCTAGGAGCTTTTTTTCTAAAATAATTGTTTTCACCTCAATTTAATATGCACTATATTTTTTATGTAAATTAGCATTGCATAAAAAGCAATGTATAAATCGAACTATTAGAATCATAACATAAACAAAAATGAGAGCAAAAAGCATTTTAGAAACTATTGGAAATACACCCGTGGTTCAAATTAATAAGTTGTATGGGAACAGCAAAGAAGTTTGGATTAAACTAGAAAAATCGAATCCTGGAAACAGCATTAAGGACAGAATCGCTTTGGCAATGATAGAAGATGCCGAAAGCAAAGGTTTATTGAATGCTGATAGCGTCATCATTGAGCCAACTTCTGGAAATACAGGAATTGGAATCGCATTAGTAGCTGCCGTAAAAGGATACAAAGTTGTTTTGGTAATGCCCGAATCGATGAGTGTAGAACGCAGAAAATTAATGGAAATATATGGTGCAGAATTTGTCCTTACTCCACGCGAAAAAGGAATGAAAGGCGCTATCGAAAAAGCTGCTGAATTAGTCTTGGAAACACCAAATGCTTGGTCACCAAAACAGTTTGAAAATCCCGCAAATGTTGAAGTTCATGAAAGAACTACAGCACAAGAAATTCTTGCCGATTTTCCTAATGGATTAGATTACGTAATTACTGGTGTTGGAACTGGCGGACATATTACAGGAATCGCAAAAGTATTGAAAGCCAAATATCCTAACGTAAAAATAATTGCCGTAGAACCAGAATTATCTCCGGTATTGAGTGGCGGAACTCCTGGACCCCACCCTTTGCAAGGAATTGGAGCCGGTTTTATCCCAGCAAATTATCATAGTGAATTGATAGACGAGGTAATCCAAGTAAGCAAAGATGACGCATTTGATTATGCTAGAAGAATCGCCAAAGAAGAAGGTATTCTTGTTGGGATTTCTACTGGAGCTTCATTGGCAGCAGTGGCAAAAAAATTAGATGCAATTCCAGACGCTGCAGTCGTTCTTACGTTTAATTATGACACCGGTGAAAGATATTTATCTATTGAGGGATTATATTAAACCTAAAAAATAGATTATATTTTAATAAAAACAACTTTTGTTCAGTAATCATTTAAAGATTAATCTTAAACAAAAGTTGTTTTTTGTTTATCTAATTTCCTGACACAACTCTATCAAAACTCCATTGGTGCTTTTGGGATGCAAAAAAGCCACTATTTTATTATCGGCTCCTTTTTTTGGAACTTCATCCAAAACAATAAATCCTTCGTTTTTTAAACGATCTATTTCAAAAATAATATCTTCAACTTCAAAAGCAATATGATGAATTCCTTCCCCTTTTTGCAAAATGAATTTAGCAATTGGGCTTTCAGGATTTGTAGCTTCTAATAGCTCAATTTTGTTAGGTCCATTCCTAAAAAATGCAGTTTTAACTCGTTCATTAACCACTTCTTCTTGTTTATAGGAAGGTGTTCCAAAAAGTTTTTCATACATCAATGAAGCGCTTTCTAAATTACTAACCGCAATCCCAATATGCTCAATTTTTATCATTGTTTAATTATTTTGTCAAAGGACACAAAGACACAAATTTTTATGTAAATATAGATAAAATTAAGAGTCCCAAATCGCTATTTTCTCCGCTATAAATAAGTTATAAATAGTCTATAGAATTAAACTTTGTAAATTTGCGCCATTGTAGCTTTAAAAAAATCGTATTTTTGCACCATGGAAACAAATAGACAGAAAAAAATAGGCGGAGTTATCCAAAAAGATTTGGTCGACATCCTACAAGGTGAAGTGAGAAAAAACGGAGTTTCAAATTTGGTTATTTCCGTCTCCAAGGTTAGCGTGACTACCGATTTATCAGTTGCAACAATACATTTAAGCATTTTTCCGCAAGAAAAAGCAAAGGAAACATTAGTAGCAATAAAAACAAATTCGAAATTAATCAAACACGATTTATCTCAAAGAGTGCGTTTGCAATTGCGGAAAGTTCCTAATTTGGTTTTCTTCATCGATGACTCCTTAGATTATATTGAAAAAATTGACAATGCTTTGTCTTCCAAAGAAAATCCAATTGAAAACCGTGATCTTTTAGACAAACGTAGATTTCAATAAACTTGAATTTCCCTCTTTACATAGCCAAACGTTATATTTTTAGCAGCAGCAAAAATAATGCTATTAATATTATCAATCGCATTGCCAGCATGGGAATAATCGTTGGCGCAATGGCTCTTTTCGTGGTTTTATCCGTTTTTAGCGGATTAAAAGTCTTTAGTCTTTCGTTCTCCAATGAGATCGATCCTGACTTAAAAATAAGCAGCACTTTAGGCAAATCATTTTTCATTTCTCCTATTCAAGAAAAGCAAATTAAGCAAATAGATGGAGCCGTTTCATATAGCAAAATACTAGAAGAACGTGTTTTGTTTACTTTCAACGGAAAACAAGAAGTCACTTATCTAAAAGGTGTTGATTCTGAATTTACCAAAGTCAACGACATCAAAAAGAAACTTTACAACGGCGATTGGTTTCAACCGAACACCAATCAAGTGGTTGTAGGCTATGGGATTTCAGAAAAATTTTCGATGGGTTTGTTAGATTTCAATAATTTTCTTGAAGTTTTAGCTCCAAAACCTGGAAAAGGCGCTATTGAGAATCCCGATGAAGCTTTTAATAAAATGGTTGTGATTCCGGTTGGAATTTATGCCATAAGCGAAGACTTAGATTCGAAATATATCTTTGCTGATTTGGGTTTGGCTCAGGAATTATTAGAATATAAATCCAATCAAATATCGGGTATCGAGGTGAAATTAAAAAAAGGGGCCGATGAGGCTGCGGTTACCCAAAAACTCGAAACCATTTTCGACCATAAAATCACCATAAAAAATAGGGCACAGCTTAACGAATCCTTGTATAAAATGTTGAATACCGAGAATCTTGCCGTGTATTTAATATTTACTTTGGTTATTATTATTGCCCTTTTCAACTTGATTGGCGCCTTAATTATGATGATTCTAGACAAGAAAGGAAACCTAAAAACACTTCTAAATCTAGGAACCGAAATCAAGGATTTACGCAAAATATTTCTGCTTCAAGGCACTTTATTGAGCGTTTTCGGTGGAATTATCGGCTTGACTTTAGGAATTGCAATCGTATTATTACAACAACATTATGAATTGGTAATGATTACTCCAACGCTAGCTTATCCGGTAGTTTTCTCTTTCGAAAATGTAATGATTGTTCTAGCAACTATTGTCACACTTGGTTTTATCGCTTCGCTGATTGCGAGTAGTAGAGTTAGCAAGAAGTTGTTGGATTAAGATTGTAAAATCTGAGGCAATTTATTTGGAATATCTTCTTTATTGTTCCAAAAAGCCAAAATATAAATATCAGTATTTTCTAAAATATAATACAAGCCGAAAGGGAATTTATTCAACCAAAATATCCTAATTTCAAAATAACGACACTGGAAACTTTCAGTATTTTCAGCGATCATCCTAAAACCTAATCGTATTTATTTTTCAATTCATTTAGCTAAAACCTTGTTTTTTAAAGCATAATACGCAATTATATTTTCAATTTCGATTGCTGCATTAGTCTTTAAAACGAGGTTTCTATAACTCATATTTAGATTTTATATCCTCTAAAAAATCAAATGCAACTATCCCAGAATTAGGGTTTTCTTGGTGGTCCAACAACCTTTTATCTAATTCTCTTTTTTGTTTTTCTGATAAAGTAATAGGCTCAATTTCACGTAATACAAAATTCTTTACTTTCTGAATAAGAGAAGCATCATTGATGTTTTGAAGTAAATCAATTAAAAAAGATTTTCGGTTTGAACACTCATAATCAAATTTTTATAAAACAAATATAATAAAATTTAGCGAAAAATTAATTCCATTTAACTTTCCTGTAAAAATCTAAACCACCTCATATCCAGCATAAGCTTCTTCAATTTCATTCAAAGCTGCAAATAATTCTTCGGGAGTGCTTAGCGTTACCAATTTTTGTCGGTATTCTTTAAAAGAGTGAATTCCTTTGAAATAATTAGAATAATGTGGACGTGTTTCTACAATTCCGAGTCTTTCACCTTTCCATTCCATGGCCCAAGTAAGATGGTTACGCACCGCTTCTACTCTATTGGCAACTGTTGGTTTTGCTAAATGTTCTCCTGTTTTGAAGTAATGTTTTATTTCATCGAAAATCCAAGGATAACCAATGGCGGCACGGCCAATCATGATGCCGTCGATGCCGTATTCGTTTTTATATTTTAATGCTTTTTCAGGCGAATCAATATCGCCGTTTCCGAAAATAGGCATTGTAATTCTTGGGTTGTTTTTCACACGAGCGATGTGCGACCAGTCGGAATGGCCTTTATACATTTGGGCACGAGTACGAGCGTGAATGCTCAAAGCCGCAACGCCAATGTCTTGCAAACGCTCGGCAACCTCATCAATATTGATGGAATTATCGTCCCAACCCAAACGCGTTTTTACGGTAACGGGCAAATCGGTACTATCTATAACGGCTTGCGTCAAACGAATCATCAAATCGACGTCTTTCAGAACTCCGGCTCCGGCGCCTTTACAAACTACTTTTTTGACTGGACAACCAAAATTGATATCGATGATGTCCGGTTTTACGGTGGTTACAATTTTGGATGAAAGTGCCATTGCCTCTTCGTCGCCACCAAAAATCTGTATTCCAACGGGGCGTTCGTAATCAAAAATATCTAATTTCATTCGGCTTTTGATGGCGTCACGGATTAATCCTTCGGAGGAAATGAATTCTGAATACATCAAATCGGCACCATGTTGTTTGCACAATCTACGAAATGGTGGATCGCTCACGTCTTCCATAGGTGCAAGAAGTAGAGGGAATTCGGGTAATACTATGTTGCCGATTTTTATCAATGGATTTTTTTTTGCAAAAATACTAAAGATTTTCGATAGATGATTAAAGAATGCTGATTTCAGATATTGTGAAATCTGAAATCAGCATTCGTTAATCTAAAAACTTCAATCAAAAATTACCTATATTTGCAGATTAATTACCCTTATCAGGGTATCGTGAGATTTGAGATTAAGAGGAGAACAGCCATTGGTTGTCAGGTATTTTTTAAATAATAAGGGTTGCGTGAGGGATAGAAGTGGCATCCCACGCTTTTTAGCGTGGATAGAGCGAATAGCCCGACCCATAGTTGCTAGGACGCCAGGACGAAGCAATCTATAGGGTCACGCCCAAAAAATTGACATATTCAAAAAATGAAACATATACGGAATTTTTGCATTATTGCACACATTGACCACGGAAAAAGTACGCTTGCTGACCGCTTGCTTGGCGCAACACATACCGTTACGGCAAGGGAAGAAAAGGCCCAATTACTTGATAATATGGACTTGGAGCGTGAACGCGGGATTACTATAAAAAGTCACGCAATTCAGATGGAATACACTTATAAAGGAGAAGAATATATTCTGAATTTGATTGATACTCCTGGACATGTGGATTTTTCATATGAAGTTTCGCGATCTATAGCGGCTTGTGAAGGCGCTCTTTTGATTGTGGATGCAGCGCAAAGCATTCAAGCACAAACGATTTCAAATTTATACTTGGCATTGGAAAATGACTTGGAAATTATTCCTGTTTTGAATAAAGTAGATTTGCCAAGTGCGAATCCGGAAGAGGTTAGCGACGATATTATTGATTTATTGGGATGTAAGCTAGAAGATATTATCCACGCTTCGGGGAAAACTGGTTTTGGTGTCGAAAATATTTTGGCTGCCATCATTGAGAAAATTCCTCCACCAAAAGGAAATAAAGACGAACCTTTACAGGCATTGATTTTTGACTCTCATTATAATCCGTTTCGTGGAATAGAGGTTATTTTTCGTGTAAAAAATGGGGAAATCAGAAAAGGGCAAAAAATTAAATTTATGGCCACAGGCAATGAATATTTTGCTGATGAAGTAGGAACTTTAAAATTGAATCAAGTTCCAAAAAGTGTAATTTCTACTGGTGATGTTGGTTATTTAATTTCTGGAATTAAGGAGGCAAAAGAAGTAAAAGTGGGTGATACGTTAACCGATGCTAAAACGCCAACAACAAATATGATTACGGGTTTCGAAGATGTAAAACCAATGGTTTTTGCCGGAATTTATCCAGTAGACACGGATGATTTTGAAGAGTTGAGAAACTCGATGGAAAAACTACAATTGAACGATGCTTCTTTGGTTTTTGCTGCGGAAAGTTCGGCGGCTTTAGGTTTTGGTTTCCGTTGCGGATTCTTGGGAATGTTGCATATGGAAATCATTCAGGAACGACTAGAACGTGAGTTCGATATGACAGTAATTACTACGGTTCCCAACGTTTCTTATTTGGCTTACACCAAAAAGGAACCCGAAGTAGGTTTTGTCGTTAACAATCCTTCCGATTTACCGGAGCCTTCAAGGTTAGATCGAGTTGAAGAGCCATATATAAAAGCAACTATTATCACCAAGTCGGATTTTGTGGGTAATGTAATGAGTTTGTGTATAGAAAAACGGGGTATTATTACCAATCAAACATACCTAACAACAGAAAGAGTAGAATTGAATTTTGATATGCCATTGGCCGAAATTGTATTCGATTTTTACGACCGATTGAAAACGGTTTCTAAAGGGTATGCTTCATTTGATTATTCGCCAATTGGAATGCGAACTTCTAAATTAGTAAAATTAGATGTGCTGTTAAATGCCCAATCAGTAGATGCTCTTTCGGCTTTAATACATGAAAGTAATGCGTATAACATTGGTAAAAAAATGTGTGAAAAACTTCGGGAGTTAATACCGAGACAGCAATTTGACATTCCGATTCAAGCGGCAATTGGAGCCAAAATTATTGCTCGTGAAACAATAAAAGCCCTTCGTAAAGACGTTACCGCAAAATGTTATGGTGGTGATATTTCGAGAAAACGTAAACTTCTTGAAAAACAGAAAAAAGGTAAAAAGAGAATGCGTTTGGTAGGTAATGTAGAGATTCCGCAAGAAGCATTTATGGCGGTATTGAAGTTGAATGAATAAGATTGTTTTTGCCACGTAATGACATAGAGAAAACCTGATGATGAAAATTGTCAGGTTTTTTTTAAAACATTTGGTAGAGACGCACTGCAGTGCGTCTCTATTACAATTACATTTTATTTCATTTCCTGAAACAACCGTTTAACATCTTCCACTTTAAAAAGTTGTGTTCCTTCATTCATAGTAGCCGCAGTGCCACAACAAACTCCTATTTGAATTACTTCTCTAAGGGTTTTGTTTTGGGATAATGCCCAAACCATGCCACCAACCATGCTATCACCAGCTCCTACTGTACTTTTCTTTTCTGCTTTGGGTGCTGCTACAAATTCGGTGGTGTCTTTTGTGACCAAAATTGCACCTTCTGCGCCAAGAGAAACTACTATTATTTCGGCACTTCCTTTTTCAATTAACTTTTTGGCAGCTTTTTCTACATCGGAAAGTTCCAAACGTTCAACACCAATTAGTTTTGCTAACTCGCCAATATTTGGTTTTACTAAATAAACACCGGTTTCTAATACTTTTTGTAGGGCTTCTCCTGAAGTATCCGCAATGACTTTTACTCCAGATGCTTTTGCAATTTGTGCAATTTTAGAATAAAAATTTGTGGGAAGACCTTCATTTAAACTTCCACTAATTACCAAATAATCGGTTTGGAAATCTTTTATAGTAGCAAATAAAGTTTCTATTTCAGTTTTTGATAATTCGTTGCCAGGAAATCCAAAACGGTATTGGGATTCGGTTGTTTCATCTACAGCGATGAAGTTTTCACGAGTCCAATTTTTAGTTTTTAGAACTTGACTTTCTATGCCAGATTTTCGAATTATTTCTTCAAGCATTTCGCCAGAGGATCCTCCAGAAGTAAATACACATAAAGAGCTACCTCCCAATTTTGAAATTGCTTTAGAAACGTTTATACCTCCTCCCCCTGCGTCGTATTGTGGTATTTCACATCGCATTTTTTGCTCGGCCACTAAACCTGAAAAATGAGTTGATTTATCTAAGGATGGATTTATTGTTAGGGTAATAATTTGATGCTTTTTCATATTTGAAATAAGGTGTTTTGATAGTTTGCTTGAAAATTATTAACCGCAGATTTAAAACATTACTAGGATTTTAAATTTCAATTCTTGAAAAATCGGTAAAATCTGCTTTGTCAATGGCTAAAGAAACATGTAAATTAAACACTAAAGATAACAAAAAAACTTCGCGCCATCATGGCTTTGTGGCAAACAAAAATCCTTCGTACCTTTACCCCATGATAGAAGAAAAAAATCCACAACGCACCTCGCTTTCTCAGTTAGGAGAATTTGGTTTAATAGACCACTTAACAAAAAATTTCACTATTAATCAGCCTTCCACCCTAAAAGGTATTGGTGATGACGCTGCCATTTTAGATTTTGGATCTAAAAAAGTAGTCGTTTCTACTGATTTATTGATCGAAGGAGTCCATTTTGATTTAGGGTATATGCCTTTAAGACATTTGGGCTACAAAGCGGTTGTTGTTAATGTTTCTGATATTTGTGCGATGAATGCCAAGGCGACACAAATTACGGTTTCGGTTGCCGTTTCAAATCGTTTTCCTCTTGAAGCTTTAGAGGAATTATTTGATGGGATTGCACATGCGGCAAATGAATATAAGGTTGATGTTATAGGTGGAGACACCACTTCCTCTCAAAAAGGATTAATTATCAGTATTACAGCAATAGGCGAAGCCGACGAAAATGAAATTGTATACAGAAGTGGAGCTGGCCAGACCGATTTATTAGTGGTCACTGGAGATATTGGCGCGGCATATATGGGTTTACAAGTTTTAGAACGGGAGAAACAGGTTTTTCAAGTGAACCCTAATTCGCAACCCGATTTAGACGCATATACCTATATTATAGAACGACAATTAAAACCCGAAGCTCGAAAAGATGTGCGTACTTTATTGCACGCTTTAGAAATAAAACCAACATCGATGATTGATATTTCTGATGGATTATCATCTGAAATTATGCATTTATGCAAACAGTCAAAAGTGGGTTGTAATTTGTATGAAGATAAATTGCCGCTAGACCCTCAGTTTATGAATGTGTGCGAAGAATTTGATTTGGATGCAACAACAGTAGCAATAAATGGTGGAGAAGATTATGAATTACTTTTCACTATTGCCATGGACCATTTTGACAAAATCAAAGGGAATCCTAATTTCACTATTATTGGCCACATGACTCAAGAAAGCGAAGGAATACATTTGGTTACCCGCGCCAATACCCGAATTCCATTAAAAGCTCGTGGCTGGGACGCTTTGAGCGAAGAATAAATAAGACATAAAAAAACCGACATTTTATAAATGCCGGTTTTTTTTAAAATTGACTAAATATTAAAAAAGAAGTCCTTTATTTTTAGCTTCTCTCACTAATTCAGTATTACTATCTTCTTTTATATTTAATACTATTTTTAGATTTTGTATTCTTTTTTCTATAGCATCTAGTGCAATAGGAACATATTGTGGAATATCATTTAACTCTGTTCCCTTCGAAATATGAAAAAGTATTTGTGAATCGAAAAGATCTATTTTAATAGCTTCATGCCCATTTAAGTCCATCATTTTTTGAATAGATTGACTATAATAAATTTCATTATTAATTACTTTATCAAATCCAAAAAGCAATTCATCAAATGTTAAATCATTTTTTATAACAAGTCCGCAAGGATTTATTGATTCGATAATATTCTTTATTTTTAATAATTCTGTGTACATCGTCAGCAAAATAATTTTGCAATTTGGCATATGTTCGTTCAATAACATCGCCAAATCTTCACCAGAAAAAATTCCTTTTTCCTCATAAGTTGGCATACTGATATCTAAAAAAGCAATATCAAAAACAGTAGTCTCAGGATTCGTAATAAGTTCATAAGCTGATTTACAATCTTTAGCCGATGAAATAGAAAATTCAAATTCTTTAGGATTGTATCTTGTTATAGCGTTCTTATATCCTTGAATAATAAAAGGGTGGTCGTCTACGATTAAAATATTATTTTTTATCGTTGGTAGATTTAAATCATCAATTATCATTTCTCATCATTTAATTATATTGGAACAGTAACGGTAATCGTTGTTCCTTGTCCTATTTTAGATTTTATATCAAACGTGCCTTGACATTCATTAATTCTAGAAAGCATATTTTGTAAGCCGATTCCTTTTTTGCCTTTATTTACATTAAATCCTACTCCATCATCAATAATTACTAAACGTAAATTATCAATCTCCTTTTTGAATTCAACCTTGATTAAATTGGCATTAGCATACTTATTTATATTTTGCAAAGATTCCTGAACAATTCGGTAAAGATTGATTTTAACAATATTAGACATCAATTCCCATTTTATATCTGAATCGATGGTTGAAACCAACTGGGGATTGAAGGTCTTTTTTTGATCTTCGAATAAGTTGTCAACAATGGCCACGAAGTTATTAATTAATTCTGATTTCTCCCTATTCAAATCATGTGAAATTTCACGGATATCTTGTTCAATACTTTTCAATTCAGATAAGTAAGCATTTCTTTGAGATGCTCCTTCTTCATCATTGATTTTATTCAAGCTATCCAGATTCATCCTAACTCCAAACATTCTTCCCAGAACGCCATCATGCAATTCTTGAGCAACCCGTTTTTTCTCTTTTATTCTAGTGGTTTCTACTTCGCCTTGCTGTGAAATCATTAGATTATAAATTTCTTCATTTACTTTTTGCTGTTCTTGTTTGTAGAGCAACTCTCTATTTTTAACCTTTTGAGCTTTGATGATGTATAAAAACATCCCTAAAATTAAAATAGATCCAAAGAAGTAAACTAAATTCCTGTTCTGGGTGGTTAAATCTGTATTTTCTTGTTTTATTTGATCCGTTTCATATTCTATACGTGTGAATTTATTCCCCATTTTACGATCCGCTTTTTGTAAACTATCGTTCACTCGGATGTATTCTTTATTAAACGATACTGCTCTTTTTGGTTCTATAACAGCTAATTGCTTTAAAGGGAGCAATAAGTTTCTATGATTATTCGAATTTCTGGCAGTCGCTAAAGCTTCATTTGAAAATTGAATTGCTTTAAGGGTATCTTTTTTTGAGGCGAAATACTCCGATAAATGGATCTTGCTAATAATAATTCCTGTTGTCAAATGGAGGCTGTCTCTCAATTTTAGGGAATTATAAAATAAATCGGGCAGATTTTTTGTTTCCTTTAATTTGAATTTAGAATAGGCTAAATTATCTATTAAAGCGGCATAAACAAAAGTCTTATCGACAAATAATCCTTTTTGATCTAATGCTTGTTGAAAATATATTTTTGCTTGGTTATGATTATTTATGTTCTGATATATATAGCCCAAATTATTTAAAGAGGTAGCTTTAGATTGAAAGACAATTGGAATCACCTTATCATCAATACTTTCTAAAGCCTTATTCATATATTCTATGGCTTTGTCAAATTCGCCAAGTTCATTATAAATTAATCCGAGTAAATTATAAGAATCAAATAAAATATCATTGACTTTGTCGCCATTTAAAGCACGCAAGGCATTAAAAACAGCAATTTCACTTCCTTTGAAATCGCTTTCGTTGTATTGCAATGTTGCTTTACTAAGCCTAGTTTTAGCTAAACTATAATTGTTATTTAGCTGCAAATACATTTTCTCCGCCTTAAAATAATACAAATAAGCACTATCCGGAATTGCTTGCGCTCCATAATAATCTGCTAAATAAGTGTAGGCTTTTGCTGAACTTAATGAATCTTTAGATATTTTTGATTTTTCTAATACTGTAAAAACAGTTTTTTTGTAATCGACCCAATCATTTATATTATAATAACGATTGGCTACCCTAAATAAATTAGTTCGATTGAGAGAATCATTTTCTTGACTAATGATAATATCAAAGGCTTTCCTGGCATAATATTGTTTTTTTACTCGAGGAAATTGATCATCATTGGCTTTAGTCAAATAAGAAGGAACACTATCCTGATTTGAATGTATTGAGCTGTTAACCGATTTTTTTTTGGAACAACCAAAAAAAACAAACAGAAGCACTAATATATAAGACGGGATTCTCAATAGTTTCATTTGAAGTTTATCAAAAATAGTAAAACTATTGACATAAAAAAAGGCTGTCAATAAATTTGACAGCCAAAATATAATTTTTAAGCATTTAATTCAAACGTATATGCTTAATCTACTTTTTTGTTTCCACCAGCACATCCTTGACCAACAGCGTCAACTTTTTTGTTTCCACCTGCACATCCTTGACCTACCGCTTCTATTTGCGCATTGTTTTCTTTTAATGCCTTATTTGAAGACTCAGGAGTAGTAAATGATGTTAATATCATTACTATTGAAAATAATCCGATTGTTAAAATAGCTTTTTTCATAATTTGGGATTTATATTGTTATACGATTTTACACCTCAAATGATCATAGGAATACCTGATAATCACGATGTAAAACTACATAGCATATCTCAAAATCAAGCTATTATAAAGGCGTTTGTGGTAGAATGCAGTCGTTTGATAGTGAATGACTATCAAATTAAAGTGAATGGCTGTTTTTTAGATTTCCAAATAATTACCTTTGGCAAACTCAGCAATTATAAGGTCAATATTGGCCTTATAGGATTTAGAAAAAGGGAGCTTAATAGCTGAGTTTTTGATATAACAAACCGCATTTCCGGTATGAATCCTCGAAATGTAATTGCGATTTACGATATGACTATTGTGAATTCTAATGAAAGGATACGAAAGAATTCCTTCGAAATGTTTTAAGGTTTTGAATGCCGTTATCATTTCGCCACTATTCAGATGAATGTCAGTAGAATTATTATCGGCTTGAAAATAGCAAATGTCTTTAGCATCTATATATCTATAATCCCCATACGATTTGATACATATAATTAGATGTTGATCTATATTTGAATTGGATTGTTCTGCTACCGGAATTGGCTTGGGCTCAGATATTGATTGGAGCGCTCCTTCTGATACTGGATTATGAAAGGTAAAAACCTCATCTTCACCAATTGATTTTTCCAATTTTAAAATCGATTTAACCAAATCGATTCTTTGTATAGGCTTCAAAATATAATCTGCCACTTCATATTGTATGGATTCAAATGCTAAATCTTTCTTGGAAGTCGTTATAATTATCTTTGGAATAACTTTTAAATACCGAAAAAGTTCATTGATGAGAGTCAATGACAAATTACTTTTTTTATCCGTGGGATCAATTTCGAGAAAAATTAATTTTGGAGTAAGTTCCAAAATTAAGTTTAGACCCTCTGTATAGTTATTAGCCGATGCCAAAAAGACAAGCTCCGAAAAACCATCAGCAATTGCCTGAGTCTTCAAAACACTTTCTTGATCGTCGTCAATAATAATGTACGGGTAATTCATCAATGGCTTGACCTGATTTGTTAGCCATAGTATTAAATGTTCAAAGTGCAACTACACTCCAAAATTGTAAGTCATTTGGTAGTTTTGGGAAACTAATTAAATAAAAAACGTTCATTTTTTAATGAAATCGCTTCATTTTAACAAGCTAAAAATAAACATTTACCGCATTTTTCATAGAGGTTGTTGATATTTTATTAACAAATGTTAATACATTAAAATGAAGTGCAGATAAATCCGATTAAAAACACTGAAAAGTCAATTTTAAGACATTTCTTAAAAAACGTTTTGTGTTTTTGGTTTGTATCCCAATATTGTGAAACTAAATTCCAAAAAAAAAGCTTCTCGAATTTCGAGAAGCTTTTTCACATAAATGAATGGTAAAATTACATTTTCATCAACCAGTTTTTCATCGAAACTTCATTTTCGATAATTGATTTCAAATCAGTAATTTTTACGCGATCTTGTTTCATTGAATCTCTGTGACGAATTGTTACCGTTTGGTCTTCGATAGTTTGATGATCTACTGTGATACAGAAGGGAGTTCCCAATGCGTCTTGTCTTCTATAACGTCTTCCCACAGCATCTTTTTCGTCATA
>CANCPC010000016.1 GCA_947379965.1 Flavobacteriaceae bacterium
TGACAAATATTTTTTATCCAAAAGAAGGGATTGTTCCTGTTCTTTATTATCAAATGTAATTTCTTTTTGAATAAATTTTTTATTTTGTTGTATTAACAAAATATACTTTTTGTTTTGAAATATTTCAACACCTTTTTCATTTGTTTTAACGGTCACTAATAATTTATTATTCGACAATTTATCATTATAAGTAACTATAATACCGGTTTCTTTAACTATTGGCAAGGGCTGTGAAATTGATAATTGGTCAGATTCAATTTTCAAAGTATAGGTTTCGTTCGGATCTGGTATCAAATAAAAAACACCATTTCCCATTTTGTTGGTAAAAAAATGGGAAACTTCATTTAGTTTTGAATCTAAAACAATTCCTTTTTTAATTTCTATTCCTTTATTATTACAATCCTTAATAGTAACACCAATAGTATTATTAATCGAATTTATTATTGAACCACCTTCTGGAAAAAGTGTTAGTTTTGCTGTTTTCCAAATAGGTTCATTACTTTTAAAATTATACTTTTCTGTTTTGTCAATAATTTCAATTGTTTGAACAAAAGAATCATCCTCTTTGAAATTGTTCATCCAATTGGTATAAAAATGAAAATAATATTTACCAGTTTTGAACTTATCATTCAAATGAATTCCTCCTGCAAAGATGCCTTTGCTTGTATAAAGTAATTGTTTTTGAATAATTTCATTATTATCATTGTAAATAACTAATTCAACATTAGTAGTGTTTATATTTGGAGTAGAATTATTTTTACTAAAAACATACCCTTTAAATGCTAGGTCTTCAAAGTTTACATAAATGGTTTTGTTGAAATGAACATGAATAATTTCTCTATCATACTGAAAGTAATTTTCAATTAGATTTTTAATTTTTTCTTGATTATTTGTTGTTTGAGCAGAAGAATTTAGAAATAGCAATACAAAACCAATAGAATAAAATAATCTCATTTTAGTATTCTTAAAAATTTAGAAATAAGGTAATTAATTTGGTAAATTTAAGAGATAATTGGTTTTAAAAAGTTAAAAATAACCCAATTTACTTATTATAGAGCAAAAAAAAGTCTGTTTGCTTGTGGCAAACAGACTTTTTATAAAGAATTGTAATAAATTACATCATTCCTGGCATACCACCACCCATCGGACTTCCGCCAACGTTTTCTTCTTTAATATCTACCAATGCACATTCAGTTGTCAATATCATTCCGGCAACTGAAGCCGCATTTTCTAATGCTACCCGCGTTACTTTTTTAGGATCGATAATTCCTGCTTTTAGCATATCTACATATTCATCTGTTTTTGCATTGTAACCAAAATCTCCTTTTCCTTCGGCAACTTTCGATACAACTACAGAACCTTCAAGACCTGCATTTTCTACAATTGTTCTCAAAGGAGCTTCTACAGCTCGAGAAATAATTTTTATCCCTGTTGCTTCATCAGCGTTATCCGCTTTTAGAGCATCTAAAGCTTTTTTAGCTCTCAATAAAGCAACACCTCCGCCTGCAACAATTCCTTCTTCAACAGCGGCACGAGTAGCATGAAGTGCATCATCTACTCTGTCTTTTTTCTCTTTCATCTCTACTTCCGAGGCAGCTCCAACATAAAGAACAGCAACACCTCCAGCTAATTTAGCCAAACGTTCTTGCAATTTTTCTTTGTCATAATCAGAAGTCGTAGTTTCCATTTGACCTTTAATTTGGTTTACACGATTTTTTATAGTGTCAGCATCACCTGCACCACTTACAATAGTCGTGTTATCTTTATCGATAGTAACTCTTTTTGCAGTTCCTAACATTTCGATTGTCGTGTTTTCTAATGTATACCCTCTTTCTTCCGAGATTACAATTCCTCCGGTCAAAATAGCAATATCTTCTAACATTGCTTTTCTTCTGTCGCCAAAACCTGGTGCTTTTACCGCAGCAATTTTCAAGGCACCACGAAGTTTATTTACAACCAAAGTTGATAATGCTTCTCCATCTACATCTTCAGCGATTATTAATAATGGTTTTCCAGATTGAGCTACTGGCTCTAAAACTGGCAATAATTCTTTTAAAGAAGAAACTTTTTTGTCATACAAAAGAATGTAAGGACTTTCTAATTCTACTTCCATTTTCTCACCATTGGTAACAAAATAAGGAGAAAGATAACCTCTATCGAATTGCATTCCTTCAACAACATCTACATAAGTATCCGTTCCTTTAGCTTCTTCAACAGTGATTACTCCTTCTTTTCCAACTTTTGCGAAAGCATTAGCGATTAATTCACCAATAACTTCGTCGTTGTTTGCAGAAATCGCAGCTATTTGTTTTATTTTTTCAGAATCACTGCCTACTACTTTAGCTTGTTTGGATAAATCAGCAACAATTGCTTCAACAGCTTTGTCAATCCCTCTTTTCAAATCCATCGGATTAGCTCCAGCAGCAACGTTTTTCAAACCTTCTTTTACGATGGCTTGCGCCAAAACTGTAGCCGTTGTAGTTCCGTCTCCAGCTAAATCATTAGTTTTAGAAGCAACTTCTTTTACCATTTGAGCACCCATGTTTTCTAATGGGTCTTTCAATTCAATTTCTTTTGCAACAGTAACACCATCTTTAGTAACAGTTGGTCCACCAAAAGATTTTCCAATAATTACGTTACGACCTTTTGGCCCGAGAGTTACTTTTACTGCGTTTGCTAATGCGTCAACACCACGTTTTAAACCATCGCGTGCTTCAATATCAAATTTTATTTCTTTAGCCATTTTGATTATTTTTAAAAATTGTTGTTTTAATTTTTTAAACTGATAATTTTAGATAATTGCTAAAATATCGTCTTCGCGCATAATTAAATAATCAGTTCCTTCTAGTTTGAGTTCGGCACCAGCATATTTTCCATAAAGTACGGTATCCCCTACTTTTACTGTCATTGTATGCTCTTTTGTACCATTGCCTACGGCAACAACCGTTCCTTTTTGAGGTTTTTCTTTCGCGGTATCTGGAATAAATATTCCTGATGCCGTTTTTGTTTCAGCAGCCACTGGTTCTATAAGAACGCGGTCTGAAAGCGGTTTAATGTTTAGTTTCATGATACTTATTTTTATTAATTATTAAAATTATATTTGTTTTTCACATTTCATAAATTGTACCATTTTGAAAAATCTGCCATTTTTACAAAAAAAATGCCAGCTTTGACAGGCTGGCATTTTAGTATTTTGTAGGTGCTACTATTTTTTTTCTGGAGCTGAGCCAGTTGGTGCATTTTGAACAGGAGCTGCCTTTGCAGGAGCCGAAGTTTGTGTGTTATCAATAATCTTAGAATTAGTATCCCCTAGTGAACCACCAAAACTTAAACTTGAAAGAATTATTAATACGATCAAAATAGCAGCTAAAGTCCATGTACTCTTGTCAAGAAAGTCAGTTGTTTTTTGAACTCCACCCATCATTTGAGATCCACCTATAGAAGAAGACAAACCACCTCCTTTAGGGTTTTGAACCATTATTACTACTACTAGTAGGAAACAAACTATTGTTATTAAAACTAAAAAAATCGAAAATGTGCTCATTGCTTAATTATTATTTTGTTGTAAAATCTTAATATCCGAAATACGGTCTGCAAAGAAACTACTTTTTTCTGGATATTTCAAAATTAATATTTCATAAGCTTGTATCGCTTTTGTAAATTTCTTTTGTTCCAAATAGACTCTTGCCAAAGTTTCGGTCATTATAGACGAATTATCTTGACTATTTTCGAAATAGGCAGGTAGTGTAACCCCTTGTTTTGTAGGGGAAATTTTTGGACTAGCTTCAATAAATCTATCAATTAAATCTGCTTTTTTCTTTTTTTCCTCGTCTAAAATTGATAAAGTCGGTTTATACAAAACTTCTTTTTCTCTATTGATTGGCTGAATTCTAGATAGTTGAAGCCATTCTTGAAAGGAGTGTTTTTCGCTAACAGAAAAATCTAAAGGTTTACCTATTGCTAATTTATCAGTAGCTAATTGTGTATTTTCTTCTGCTTCCGTTAAAGCAGCTTCTTTAATTGTAGAAAAAATAGATTGTTCAATAGTATTTATCTTTGGTTCTACCCTTATTTCAGGTTTGATAACTTCAATATCATTCACATTGATATCAAGTAATTCAAGTACTTTTTTGTCATACAATCCTTTTTGAATAGCAACAAATGTATCCGAAGTAATAAAATCAAACAAAACCGTTCTATCGGTTGTGTGGGCCGCAGTTACTTTTAACGCATAATTATAGATAAAACTATTTTGATTATAAAGCCCTTTCAGTCTCAAGGCTCTCGCACTTTGAAAATACGGAAATTCATCCAGCACTTTTCCTAAATCATCCGTTTGCTTTTGGTTAATAGCATCGGGTTTATTAATCAAATAAGTATAATCGGTTACGTTCATTTTTTTTGTTTAATCGTGGAATTGTTTAACTATTGAATCGTTTTACGAATAAACGGTTAAACAATTCAACTTTAATTTTACCATTTTGCCAAAGACGCATTAAAAACATCTTGTGTTATTCGCTCAAAAATTGTTTTTATGGCAGTACTCGAAGTGTTTCCTGTGAGTTGTTGAGCCGCAGGATAATCAAAATAAAAATCGAATGATTTTTCGAAGTTTTCGGTTTCTTTATTTTTATTACTAAATTTAACATTTACTCGTATTGTCAATCTGTTTTGTGAAGCTTGCTGATCTGCCGTAGCAGTCATTGGGCTAATTCTATAATCTGTAATTTCTCCTTCGTAGGTCAAATCGGCATTATTTTTTACCAAGTTTAAATTAGTCTGATTCTGAATTAAATCTTGTAATGTCAACGTAAATGTTCTATCAATACCAGGTTCTACTATAGGCGCATTATTCTGAAAAAAATTGACTTGAAAGGTTTTTGCGTCTATTTTTCCTGTTCCTGTAAAGTTATAAACCGAGCAACTATTGATGCTCAATGCGATTATTGCAAGAAGGATACGTTTTATATGTTTCATTTTCTAATTAAAATTGCTTCAATGGCGTTGTTGATGCTCTCGCCAAAGATATTAATTTTTTGTTGTCATTTCATTATAGAAGATTCGACTACAAATCGAATTGTTTTATTTTTCGATATAAAGTTCTTTCAGAAATTCCCAATTCATCTGCTGCAATTTTACGTTTCCCTTTATTTTTCTCCAATGATTTTTTTATCATTTCAACCTCTTTTTGCTCTAATCTCAAGACTTCCTCTTCCTCTATACTTTCGGTATATTGATACGTATCCTCTTGATTTTGGTAGTGGTTTTCATTATTTTGAGTTGTGATTACGGCAGTTCGGGGTTCTTCTTCGTAGTCTATTTCGCTATCATCTCCTTTTGAACCATATATTTTTTTAATCAAATTCGAATTTGTTTCTTGTACTTTCGAGCTTCCGTTTTGCATTAATTCTAATGTTAGTTTTTTCAAATCATGCAAATCACTTTTCATATCAAAGAGTACTTTGTACAATATTTCTCTTTCGGTATTAAAGTCACTTTCGCTATTCTTGTTTTTAATAACTGAAGGTAAATTACTTCCTTCTGCAGGTAAATAAGATTGCAAGGTCGGTCCTGAAATGTCGCGATTAGTTTCTAAAACAGAAATTTGTTCAGCTACATTTCGCAATTGGCGAATATTTCCGCTCCATCTAAATTTTTGTAAAAGTGGAATTGCGGTTTCATCTAATTTAATTGGAGGCATCTTATATTTTTGAGCAAAATCGGCTGCAAATTTTCTAAATAATAAATGAATATCCTCTTGTCGATCACGCAAGGGTGGCAAAGTAATATCAACAGTACTTAAACGATAATATAAATCTTCACGAAATTTTCCCTTTTCTATAGCGTTGAATAAATTAACGTTAGTCGCAGCCACAATTCGCACGTTTGTTTTTTGAACTTGCGAAGAACCAACTTTTATAAATTCACCATTTTCCAAAACACGAAGCAAACGCACTTGAGTTGTCAAGGGCAATTCCCCAACTTCATCAAGGAAGATCGTTCCGCCGTTTGCTACTTCAAAATAACCTTCACGAGTTCCCGTTGCGCCGGTAAAAGACCCTTTTTCGTGACCAAAAAGTTCGCTATCAATAGTTCCTTCCGGTATTGCACCGCAGTTTACCGCAATATATTTCCCATGTTTTCTATGCGAAAGGGTATGGATAATTTTTGGTATACTTTCCTTACCAACTCCACTCTCCCCTACCACTAGCACCGAAATATCTGTTGGCGCCACTTGAATAGCTTTTTCTATCGCGCGATTCAGTTTTGGATCATTCCCAATAATCTCGAATCGTTGTTTTATTGATTGAACTGTTTCCATGTTATTTTGTTTAAACCTTAATTTAAAACCTTTTTATCTCTTAGTTTTTGTCGACGTATCTTTTAAAGTTAGCGTTTTTTCTACTTTATGCTTTGGAAAATAAGTTCTAATAATATAAAAAGTAGAACCAAATGCTACAATGAAAGTAAGCAAAACGATAAGTATTTGTTTTTTTGTCATTATGTATTATTTTTTATCCTCAAATTACTCTAATTTTCACAAATTTAAATCTGTGATAATTTGTGAAATCTGTGTTTTAATTCATTTCACTCAAACCTACCGCAACTCCTTTCAAAGTTCCACTGGTGCAACTCGTGATTTTTACATTTACAAAATCACCTATTTTATAATTTTCCTTTGGGAATACCACTACAATACTTTGTGAGTTTCTTCCTGACCAATCCATTTCTGATTTTTTCGACAATTTTTCTACTAATACTTCTACCGTTTGTCCAATAAATTCTTCGCTTCTTAACAAAGAATGTCGTTGTTGTAAATCGACAATTTCTTGTAACCTTCGCAATTTTGTAGCTTCCTCAACATCATCATCCATTTTGCGTTCCGCTAATGTTCCCGGGCGTTCTGAATATGCATACATGTAACCAAAATTATATTTCACATAATCCATCAAACTCAAAGTATCTTGATGATCTTCTTCGGTTTCAGTAGGAAAACCTGCAATCATATCCTGTGTAATAGCGCAATTTGGAATTATTATTCTGATTTTATCAATCAAAGTCATATACTCTTCGCGAGTATGCAAACGATTCATTTCCTTCAATATTCTATTACTTCCGGATTGAACAGGCAAGTGAATGTGTTTGCAAATATTGTTGTGTTTTGCAATTACATGCAAAATACTTTCGTGCATATCTTGTGGATTGGAAGTCGAAAATCGAATACGCATTTTCGGAAAACCGACAGCTACCATTTCTAATAACTGATTAAAATCTACTGCAGTGGCTTTTTCTATTTCGCTAGCGTTGACGAAGTCTTTTTTCAAACCTCCACCATACCAAAGAAAGCTGTCTACATTCTGACCTAAAAGCGTAATTTCTTTAAAACCTCTATCCCATAAATCCTGAATTTCTTTCATGATACTTTGCGGTTCACGACTGCGTTCACGTCCTCGGGTAAAAGGTACCACGCAAAACGTACACATATTATCACAACCCCGCGTGATAGAAACTAAAGCCGTAATGCCATTGCTCATCAAGCGAACAGGTGAAATATCGCCATACGTTTCCTCTTTAGACAAAATCACGTTAATTGCATCGCGACCTTCTTCGACTTCGCTCAATAAATTTGGTAAATCTTTATAAGCATCAGGACCCACAACTAGATCCACAATTTTCTCCTCTTCTAGAAACTGACTTTTTAAACGTTCCGCCATACAGCCCAAAACTCCAACTTTCATCTTCGGATTGGTGCGTTTTACGGCATTGTATTTCTCTAAACGTTTGCGGATTGTTTGTTCTGCTTTGTCCCGAATCGAACAAGTATTAACCAAAACTAAATCTGCTTCTTCAAGGATTTGCGTGGTATTGTATCCATTTGTAGACAGGATGGAAGCTACGATTTCACTATCCGAAAAATTCATCGCACAGCCATAACTTTCTATAAAGAGTTTCTTAGTATTCTCAGGTTTATAATCTAAAATAAGGCTTTCACCTTGCTTACTTTCTTCAATAATCTTTTCCATAGTCACTTTCAAAAACGGGTTGTATTAAGAATGCAAAGTTACAATTATTTGAACGAATATGACAAGATGTCAGCCAAAGAATTAACAGTATTTTAGATGTTTTTAAATTTATAAAGTGAATTATAAGAATAATATATTTTTTAAAACTTCTCACTAACTAAAGGAGTGTTTATTTTTTCATAAACCAATAATGGAATAATAAATTTTATTTCGGGAAAATTGTCGTGATCTATTATAAAAACGATAATTCAATATTCATGAATAACTTTTACTCAAACTTGATACCGATCCGAATTGATAATTCTTTTTGGCGGTTTAATCAAAAAGATATAATTGGTTTACATACACTATAAATGAAAATAAAATATGACAATTTATTGTCCTTGAATCCAGCAGTTTGAGGATTAATTAAATTTAAAAATTAATTCAAAAACTTAATATTTAAAAAAATCTGCTACTTTTGTCCTAGAAAAACAAACCAATGGCAAAGAATTTAGTTATCGTTGAGTCCCCTGCAAAGGCAAAGACTATCGAAAAATTTCTAGGAAATGATTATCAAGTGGAGTCAAGTTATGGTCATATTGCTGACTTACCTTCAAAAGAAATTGGTGTAGATATCGAAAATGGTTTTAAACCAAAATACGAAGTATCATCCGACAAAAAAGCATTGGTAAGCAAATTGAAAACCCTAGCTAAAAACGCCGAAATGGTTTGGTTAGCAAGTGATGAGGATCGCGAGGGAGAAGCTATTTCTTGGCATCTTTCAGAAGAATTAAAATTAGACGCAACGAAAACAAAACGAATTGTTTTTCACGAAATTACGAAAACTGCGATTCTTAAAGCAATTGAAAATCCACGTGAAATCGATTATAATTTAGTAAATGCACAACAAGCACGTCGAGTTTTAGACCGATTAGTGGGCTATGAATTGTCTCCAGTACTTTGGAGAAAAATCAAAGGCGGACTATCTGCAGGTCGAGTTCAGTCTGTTTCCGTTCGTTTGATTGTCGAGAGAGAGAGAGAAATTCAGACCTATAAAGCGATTGCCACTTATTCAATTGTTGCCGAATTTACCAACGAGACAGGAAAAACATTCAAAGCAAAACTGCCTAAAAATTTCAATACTAAAAAAGATGCCGAAGATTTCTTGAATAAGAATGTTGGGTCAACTTATAAAGTTTCGGATTTAGAAACGAAACCAACAAAAAAATCCCCAACTGGTCCCTTTACCACTTCGACTTTGCAACAAGAAGCCGCAAGAAAATTGTATTTGCCTGTTGGAATTACTATGCAACTCGCACAACGTTTGTACGAAGCCGGACTCATTACTTATATGAGAACTGATAGCGTAAACTTGTCGAAAGATGCTATGGAAGCTGCTCAAGCAGAAATTATAAAATCCTACGGAAAGGAATTTTCTAAACCTCGAACTTTTGTCAATAAAAGCAAAGGGGCTCAAGAAGCGCATGAGGCGATTCGCCCTACTGATATGTCACGCCACACCGTAAACATAGACCGAGATCAAGCCCGTTTGTATGATTTGATTTGGAAAAGAACCTTGGCATCACAAATGAGCGATGCACAATTAGAACGCACTAACGTTAAAATTGAAGCCAATAATCACGGTGAAATATTTACTGCGTCAGGTGAAGTTTTACTTTTCGAAGGTTTTTTGAAAGTGTATTTAGAAGGTCACGATGACGATGAAGAAGAGCAAGAAGGAATGTTGCCAGCAATGAAAGTAAACGAAAAATTGCAAAACAACTACATTACTGCAACCGAAAGATATTCGCGTCCAGCAGCAAGATATACTGAAGCTTCTTTAGTAAAAAAATTAGAAGAATTAGGAATTGGTCGTCCTTCTACTTATGCTCCAACTATTTCGACAATTATCAACAGAAATTATGTGGAGAAAGGAAATCTTGATGGTCAAGAAAGAAATTATACGCAACTGACTTTACAATCAGGAAAAGTAGGCGAGAAATTGCTGAAAGAAAATACAGGTTCGGATAAAGGGAAACTGGTTCCTACAGATATTGGAACTATCGTAACCGATTTCTTGGTTAAGAATTTTGGAACTGTTTTAGATTATAATTTTACTGCGAAAGTAGAACAAGATTTTGATGAAATTGCAGATGGAAATATAGAATGGTCAAAAATGATGCAGGAGTTCTATGATAAATTTCACCCTATTGTGAAAGATGTAGAGATCAATGCCGATAGAGAAAGTGGGGAAAGAATCCTTGGGAAAGATCCAAAATCAGGAAAACCAGTTTCGGTTCGATTAGGGAAATTTGGTCCAATGGCACAAATTGGTGCTCCTGATGACGAAGACAAAAAATTTGCCAGCTTAATGACGGAGCAAAATATAGGAAATATAACTTTAGAAGAAGCCTTGGATTTATTTTTGTTGCCAAAGAATTTAGGTGTCATTCAAGGAGAAGAAGTAGAGGTAAGCAATGGTCGTTTTGGTCCTTATGTTCGTCATGGAAGTGTTTTTATTTCTTTACCAAAAGGTGAAAATCCATTGGATGTTTCTTTAGAAAGAGCTCAAGAATTGATAAATGATAAAGCAAAGGCCGATGCACCAATTGCTACTTATAAAGGAGAAGCTGTTCAAAAAGGGGTTGGTCGTTTTGGTCCATTTATCAAATGGGATGGGATTTTTATAAATGTAAGCAAGAAATACAATTTCGATAATTTATCGCAATCCGAAATCGAAGAATTGATTGAAGACAAATTACAAAAAAATATCGATAAGGTTTTGCATAACTGGGAATCAGAAGGAATTTTAGTTGAAAAAGCACGTTGGGGAAGATCAGTAATTACCAAAGGGAAAATCAAAATTGAATTAAGTAAAGATTTTGATGCTACAAAATTGACATTGGAACAAGTTCAAGAAATGATTGCTAAGAAAACCCCAGCCAAAAAAGTTGCCACTAAAAAAGCGACAACTGCAAAGAAACCTGCTGCAAAGAAAGCAGTAGCAAAAAAGAAATAAGTTATGGAATTTGATTTTCTAAAACCTTTAGACAATGAAATCCTTGAAATTAATAAAGGATTATCTTCTCAGCAATTGGGTAGCAAAGTTGTTTTTCATACTGAAAAAAATTTTCCAGATTTGAATAAAATCAAAATTGCTATCATTGGTGTTTTAGAAAACCGTGGTGATAAAAACAAAACTACACAAGTTAATTTGCAAGCTATTCGTAAAGAATTGTATGGTTTGTATCCCGGAAATTGGGAGGTTTCAATTGCGGATTTAGGAGATATTCTCGCAGGGAATACTAATGAAGACACTTATTTTGCATTAAAAAAAGTTGCTTCAAGTCTTATCAAAAAGAAAATTATTCCAATAGTTATTGGTGGTTCACAAGATTTAACCTATGCATTATATAGAGCATATGATGACTTAGAACAAATGGTAAATTTGGTTTCCATTGATAATAAATTTGATTTTGGAAAAGAAAGCGATACCGTTTCAGCCGATTCCTATTTAACAAAAATAATTATTAACGAACCTAACAATCTATTCAATTTCAGCAACATAGGCTTCCAGACCTATTATAATTCACAAGAGGAAATTGACTTAATTGACAAATTATTTTTTGAAGCTTACCGTTTAGGTGAAGTTTCAAATACTCTTTCAATAGCAGAACCCGTTTTTAGAGATGCAGACATTGTAAGTCTTGACTTGACTTCGGTAAAATCCTCCGATTCCGGAAACATTAATCCATTTACACCTAACGGATTTAATGGAAAAGAAATTTGTGCCTTGTCACGATATGCAGGAATTAGTGATAAAGTATCGCTTTTTGGAATATTTAATCATAACAGTTCTCATCAAGAATCTGTGTTGATGGCACAAATTATTTGGTATTTTATTGAAGGCGTTCATTATCGTTCTAACGAATATCCATTTGGAAGCAAAGAAAATTACATCAAGTATATAATCCCGATGGAAGAGGAATTGATCTTTTATAAAAGTAATAAAACAGATCGATGGTGGATTGAAATTCCATTTATTTCAACTACAAATAATAAACTAAAGAAAAATACGTTATTACCTTGTTCGTACGAAGAATATTTATCAGCATGCAATCAGGAAATCCCTGAAAGATGGTGGAAAGCCCAACGTAAAAATATTGTTTAATTTATTTTTAATACAATACCTAAATTTAATTGAAATACAAATAATTGTAAAAAAAATCTTATCTAATTAACCGTTAGGAGGATATTAAATATAAAGAATGGCATATTGTCGGTTTTTATTGCATTTTATCGACAAAATATTTTTGTTTTTCTAATTTAAATTTTAGTTTTGAAGATGGAAATAAAAAATGTAACAAATAATTGTTTTATTAAATAATAATAAATAGGTTTACGAACTTATTAATAATGAAAATATAATCCTAATTTATATGAAGAAGTTTATCGCATTTACGGCAATTTTAACCCTGTTAATTGGCTGTGGTAAAACAAGCGACAAAGGAGAATTAGTTGGAGTTAAGGGATCGAAATGGCATCCTGAAAAACCTTATGGAATGACTTTGATTCCAGGAGGCTCCTACATTATGGGTAAACGTGATGAAGATATTGCTAATGTTGGCGACGCACCGACTAAAACGGTTACTGTTCGTTCTTTTTATATGGACGAAACAGAAATTACCAATAGTGAATACCGCCAATTTGTAGAATGGGTGAAAGATTCGACAATGAGAGTTCGCTTAGCTATATTAGCTGATGAGTCCGGAATTAAACCTGGAGCAACAGGAAAGGGTTCAAAAACAGATAAAGGAAAAAGTTCAGGAAGCATTGGTGATTTTGCTTTTAACGATCAAGACCCAGCAAAAATGAATGCATATGATAAATATATGTATGACAATTATTATAGTGTTGGAACAGATGATGATCCCTATGCAGGTAGAAAACTGAACCACAAAGTAAAATTGATAAAAGATACTAAAAAATACCCTGATGAATACTATACAGAAGTCATGGACTCAATGTATTTGCCTTTAGAAGAATCTTTTAATGGTATTAGAACAATAGATGTAAATAAATTAAAATTTAGATATTCTTGGATGGATATTCAAGCTGCGGCTAAAGCTAAAATTGGAAAAAGAAAAGACTTTATAAAAACCGAACAAGTAAAAATATACCCTGATACAACTGTTTGGATTAAAGATTATTCTTATTCTTATAATGAACCCATGCACAACGATTATTTTTGGCATCAAGCCTATAGTGCATATCCAGTAGTTGGAGTTAACTGGAATCAAGCGAAAGCATTCTGTGCTTGGAGAACATTAAATAAAAATACGTATATAAAATCGAAAAAGAAAGGACGCGACTTAACTAATAATTTCAGATTACCTACAGAAGCGGAGTGGGAATATTCTGCAAGAGGAGGCTTAGAATCTGGCACCTATCCTTGGGGTGGACCTTATACTAAAAATGATAGAGGTTGTTTTTTAGCTAACTTTAAACCAATGAGAGGAGACTATGCTGCCGATAAATCTTTATATACTGTAGAAGCAAAATCGTATGAACCAAATGGCTATAATCTATATAACATGGCAGGTAACGTAGCTGAATGGACCGATTCATCTTATGATCCAAATGCTTACGAATATGTTTCGTCAATGAATCCAAATAACATGGATACTTCCAATAAACGTAAAGCAGTTCGTGGAGGTTCATGGAAAGATGTAGCCTATTATCTTCAGGTAAGTACAAGAAGTTTTGAATATGCTGATTCTGCAAGAAGTTTCATCGGTTTTAGAACGGTTCAAGATTACATGGGCACACAATCTACAAGTAGAAATAATAAAAAATAAAAAACCCAAATAAACAAATTAATACAATTATAAATAAAACAAATTATGGCATTATTAAATAAAAAACAGGAGAACTTTTTATACGGAATGGGAGCAGCAGTAGTTATTATTGGAGCTTTATTTAAAATTACACACCTTGAGTTTCCACCAATTTTTACTGGAAATGCTATGTTGACTGTTGGGCTAGTAGTTGAAGCTTTAATTTTTGCTCTATCAGCATTCCAACCCGTTGAAGAAGAAGAAAAATACAAATGGGAAAATGTATATCCTCAATTAATAGATAAAAATGCATCGCCGGTAAAAGTGAATAACTCAGGAGTAGCAGCTGACTCTGATGGCATGCTTTCAAAAAAATTAGACGCAATGCTTAAAGAAGCTAAAATTGACGGAGAATTAATGGCAAGTTTAGGAAATAGTATCAAGAATTTTGAAGCGGCTTCAAAAACTATCGCTCCAACTGCAGAGTCTATAGCTTCTACTAAAAAATACAGTGAAGAATTAACTTTGGCTGCAACTCAAATGGAATCCTTAAACAGTTTATACAAAATTCAATTAGAGTCAGCTTCTAAAAACGCTCAAATTAATGATGAAGTTTTAGAAAATAATGTGAAGTTAAAAGAACAAATGCAATCCTTAACTTCAAACTTATCTTCATTAAACACTGTTTATGGTGGTATGCTTTCTGCAATGAATAACAAATAATAATTAGTTTTTAAACTATATAATAAATTAACTAATTACTAGAAAATATGGCAGGAGGAAAATTAAGCGGAAGACAGAAGATGATAAACCTAATGTACTTGGTTTTTATCGCAATGTTAGCATTGAATATGTCTAAAGAAGTATTGTCGGCATTTGGAATTTTAAATAATAAAATTGTTGAATCAAATATTCTTACAGACAGTAGAAATGAATCTTCATTCGAACAATTAGCTCAAAAAGCAAAAGACCAACCGGGTCAATATGGCGATAAAAAGGCAAAAGTTGAAAAAATTAGAGCAGTATCCAAAGAATTTTCAGACTATATTGAAAATTTTAAAGCTGAAGTAACTAAAAAGTTTCCGAAAGACAAAGAAGGAAATTATCCTTGTGAAAAAATGGATAAAGGAGATTTAGTTGACCGAATGCTTTTTAGTCAAGAAAGGTTATCTCCTAAGGGTAAAGAATTTTTAGCTAAAATTCAAAACTATCCTGCTCAAATCAAGCAAATTGGAGGTAGTTCAGTTGCTGACATTGAAATGAAAAAAATTGAAAAACGATTTGAAACCAATCCTGTTTTTTCTGAAAAAGCTGGTAAGAAATTAGATTGGATGGAATATAACTATCATGGGTATCCTTTAATAGCAACCATTACAAAATTGACTCAATTACAAGCAGACATCAAGGCAACTGAAAGCGATGTAATGTCAGGAATGTTTCAGTCTGATTTAGTTGCAGCAGCATCTCTTACAGCTTATCAACCAATAGTTGTTCTTGAAAAATCAGTTTTCTTTCAAGGTGAAGCTGTGAAAGGAAAAATAATTCTTGGCAAATTTGACCCATCTTTAACTGCAAAATCTGTAGTAGTTAATGGTTCAAGTGTTCAGGCTCAAGCAGGACAGGCAAACTTTTCATTTGGATCAGGTAATGTAGGAGAACATCCGATAACAGGTTCATTTAATTTTGATGAAAACGGAAAAGTAATAAGTTTGCCAATTCTTGATAAATATGTAGTTGTTGCTAGACCAAAATCGGCTACCATTTCTGCAGATAAAATGAATGTAGTATATCGTGGAGTTTCTAATCCAATTACGATTTCGTTCGCAGGAATTTCGCCAGACAAAGTAACAGCATCAGCCCCAGGTTTATCAAGAGTGGGCAACACAGGCACCTACACAATGATACCAGGAGCTGGAACAGATGTGGCAATTAATGTTGTTGGTACGCTTCCTGATAATTCAAAAGTTTCAGACAAAAAGACTTTTAGAATTAAAAACATACCTGCACCAGTAGGTACCATAAGAGGAGAAGACGGTTCAGTTAGAGGTCCTAAATCAAGTCTTGATATTGCAACAATTGGAGCTAAATTAAAAGATTTTGATTTTGAAGTTGGTTTAGATGTTCTAGGATTTAATTTTAGAGTTTCAGGTCAGCCTGTAGTTGTAGTACAGGGAAATAAATTAGATTCAAGAGCTAAGTCTATGTTGACTAAAGCAGCAAAAGGAGATCAAATTACAATATCTGATATTAGAACTAAATTAATTGGAAGCAATATCTTATTACAGAAAACAGCTCCAGTAATTTATGAAATACAATAATTAATAAAGTTTGAATAAAAGTTGTTTCTATAATTTATATTAATACCATGATGAATATAAGAAGTTTTCTAATAGTTATTATTTCCTTTTTAGGAGGTGTGGCTTCTTTTGCACAAGCTAATTTGCTAAATGCTAAAACACCTAAGCAAATAGGAATTAAGTCAGCAGCACAACTCATATCAGATAATGACAAACCATTAGCGTATGGTTATGTTGATGACAGGGATATTATGATGGGTAAAACGGTGTGGGAAATAATTGACTTAAGTGAAAGAATTAATTTTCCTTTATATTTTCCTAAAGACACTGTAAATATTGGGTCGGATAGACGGTCGCTATTTAATGTTTTAATAAAAGCAATTAAAGACGAAAAAATAACTGAAGTTTATGACGACAGCTATTTTAACACTAAAAAATCTTACAAAGATATAAAAGCTTCTTTAAAACATACTAGTTTGTCAGATGTGGGGAGAACCAAAATGAATGATCTAGGTTTAACCGATAAATACAAGGACATTAATCCAGAACAGATTAGTAGTGAAGATGCACAAAACTTAATTAAAGATGGTATTGATGAGCAGTATATTTTAACAAATGAAATTACTGGAGCAGAAATTTCAAAGTATAAAATAAAAGGATATTGGTATTTCGATAGCCGTCAAAGTGAATTGAAATACAGATTACTTGGTATTTGTCCAATTGCAAATGATGTTTATTCAAATATTAATGATAAAGATGCTGCTGATGTTGATTTGTTTTGGGTATTTTTTCCAGACGCGAGAAATGTATTGCATAGCTCAAAATCATTTAATGACAAAAACTCATCTATGCCTATCTCGTTTGACCAGATTTTAAATTCACGCCGATTTAACAGTGTGATTTATCAGGAAGAAAATGTATACGGAGATCGAACTATTGTTAGTTACATGAAAGATAATGCTCAAAACCAACTACTAGAGTCTGAAAGAGTTAAAGAGAAGGTGCGTAATTTTGAAGAAAATATGTGGAATTATTAATTCCATAAATGATATTAGAAATAAGAACTCTTACTTTTGGTAAGAGTTTTTTTTTCAATCTAATATAAATTATAATGATCGATTATTTAATTGTAGGATCTGGATTAGCTGGAATTTCATTTTCAGAAATAGCCTTGCAAAATGGCAAATCTATTATGGTTATTGATAATAACTCTCAGAATTCTTCCAAGATTGCAGGCGGTTTATATAATCCTGTGATATTAAAAAGGTTTAGTGAAGTGGGTCAAGCCAAAGAGCATTTGGTTACCATGAACCAATTTTTTTCAGTTTTAGAAAAAAAATTAAATACAGAAGTTGACATTCAGTTACCTATTCTAAGGAAATTTTACTCTATCGAGGAACAAAATAATTGGTTCATTGCTTCAGATAAACCCAATTTAGCTCCGTTTTTATCAACAAATTTAATAACCAAAAAATACAAAGCAATTGATTCTCCTTTTGGTTACGGAGAAGTGTTGCAAACAGGATACATAGATACCGCATTATTACTAATTAAATACAAAGAATATCTGACTCTAAAAAAGTTGTTTATTGAGGAATATTTCGATTATACGCTTTTAGAAGAACTTGAAAATGGCATTCGTTATAAAAATATCGAAGCAAGACATATACTATTTGCCGAAGGTTTTGGCATGCATACCAATCCCTATTTCAAAGATTTACCATTAGACGGAACGAAAGGGGAATTATTAGTGATAAAAGCTCCCGATTTAGATTTGGATGTAATCGTAAATTCAAGTGTTTTTATAGTACCTCTTGGAAATAATTTGTTCAAAATTGGTGCAACTTACAATTGGGATGACAAAACCGATTCTCCAACCGAAGAAGGAAAAACAGAATTATTAGAAAAAATAAAAGAGGTGATTCAATGCGAATTTGAGATCATTTCACATTTAGCAGGAGTTCGGCCTACTGTTAAAGACCGAAGACCATTGATAGGTACTTACGCAAATCATAATTCAATTCATATTCTTAACGGTCTAGGCACACGTGGTGTAATGCTGGGACCAGCAATGGCGAAAGCATTATTCGAAAATATTGAGATGAAAATACCTCTTGAAAAATCGGTAGATATTAAAAGATTTTCGAAAAAGAATTAAAATCATTATTTTAAATAGTTAAGAATCAAGTACTATAAAAGGCAAATAAGAAAAAAAATCATAATTCATAATTTATAATTCATAATTATTTTATACTTTTGCAGCCGTCTTGCAATAGATGCAGGCTACATAATAATCATTTAAATAATATTGGAATGTACTTAACTAAAGAAGTTAAAGAAGAAATCTTCGCTAAACACGGAGGAAAAGCAGAAAACACAGGATCTGCAGAAGGACAAATTGCATTATTCACTCACAGAATCAGTCACCTTACTGAGCACTTGAAAAAAAATCGTCATGATTATAATACAGAGCGTTCGTTAGTATTATTAGTAGGTAAAAGAAGAGCTTTGCTTGATTACTTGAAAAAGAAAGAAATCAACAGATATCGTGAGATTATCAAAGTATTGAATATTAGAAAATAATCAATATAAAAGAGGTGCGAAAGTGCCTCTTTTTATTTTCATACAAAACCTATAAAATTTTAAAAATTAGTTAGGTTTAACATTTAAAAAAGTTTGGTTTTTCATTGGGTTTTAGGCATTAACTACGCAACAACAACACAACTAACACCCTTGTTTAACTTATATAATTAAATTTATGATTCCACAATTATTTGTAGAAAGTATCGATTTAGGTGATGGAAGAAACATCACAATCGAGACAGGTCGTTTAGCCAAACAAGCAGACGGTGCTGTTGTAGTAAGAATTGGTAAAACTGTTATCTTAGGAACAGTTGTATCGTCAAGAAAAGCAAGTCCTGGAATCGATTTCTTACCGCTTACGGTAGATTATCGTGAAAAATTTGCTGCAGCAGGACGTTTCCCTGGAGGTTTCTTCAAAAGAGAAGCACGACCAAGTGACAACGAAGTGCTAACCATGCGATTAGTTGACCGCGTTTTGCGTCCGCTTTTCCCATCAGATTACCATGCCGAAGTACAAGTTATGATTCAATTAATGTCTCATGATGATGATGTTATGCCAGACGCATTGGCAGGATTAGCCGCTTCGGCAGCACTTGCTTTATCTGACATTCCGTTTGAAACTTTAATTTCTGAAGCTAGAGTTGGAAGAATTGATGGAAAATTTATCATCAATCCTAGTTTAGCACAATTAGAATTATCTGATATCGATATGATGATCGGTGCTTCTAGAGATTCTATTGCAATGGTAGAAGGTGAAATGAAAGAAATTTCAGAAGCAGAAATGGTTGAAGCAATTAAATTTGCTCACGAGCATATCAAAGTTCAAATTGATGCACAAGAAAGATTAGCAAATGCATTTGGGAAAAAAGAAGTTCGTACCTATGAAACTGAAAAAAATGACGATGCAATTTATGCTAAAGTAAAAGCTGCAGCTTATGCCAAAATATATGCTATTGCAAGTAAAGGTTCCTCAAAACAAGAACGTACCGCTGCTTTTGATGCTGTAAAAGAAGAAGTTAAAGCTTTGTTTACAGAAGAAGAATTAGCTGAAAACGGAGATTTAGTTGGTAAATATTTTTACAAAACCAACAAAGAGGCAGTTCGTAATGTAACCTTAGATTTAGGAACACGTCTTGACGGAAGAAAAACTACTGAAATCAGACCTATTTGGTGTGAAGTAGATTATTTACCAGCCGTACACGGATCGGCATTGTTTACACGTGGAGAAACTCAAGCATTGGCAACAGCTACTTTAGGAACTTCAAGAGAAGCAAACCAAATTGATTCCCCATCCCAACAAGGAGAAGAAAAATTCTACTTGCATTATAATTTCCCTCCATTTTCTACAGGAGAAGCTCGTCCCTTAAGAGGAACTTCAAGAAGAGAAGTGGGTCACGGAAACTTAGCGCAAAGAGCGTTAAAAAATATGATTCCTGCTGATTGTCCTTATACCATTCGTGTCGTTTCTGAAGTATTAGAATCGAATGGTTCATCTTCAATGGCTACAGTTTGTGCTGGTACATTATCCTTAATGGATGCTGGTATTCAAATGATTCGTCCTGTTTCTGGAATTGCAATGGGATTGATTACAGACGGAGATCGTTATGCTGTTTTGTCTGATATTTTAGGGGATGAAGATCATTTAGGAGATATGGATTTCAAAGTAACGGGAACATCTCAAGGTATTACAGCTTGTCAAATGGACATCAAAATTGACGGATTGAAATATGAGATTATGGAAGCTGCATTAGCTCAAGCTCGTGACGGACGTTTGCATATCCTTAATATACTTACTAGCACACTTGCTGCTCCAAAAGAAGATGTTAAAGAATATGCACCAAAAATTATCACAAGAACCATTCCTGGTAACTTTATTGGAGCATTAATAGGACCTGGAGGAAAAGTAATTCAAGAATTACAAAAAGCTACTGGTACAACTATTGTTATCAATGAAGTGAATGAAGAAGGAGTAATCGAAATTTTAGGAACAGATCCTGCTGGAATTGCAGCAGTATTAGCTAAAATCGAATCGATCACTTTCAAACCACAAATGAACGAAGCTTACGAAGTAAAAGTAATCAAAATGCTTGATTTTGGTGCAGTTGTAGAATATACTGCAGTTCCTGGTAACGAAGTATTACTTCACGTATCTGAGCTAGCTTGGGAACGTACTGAAAATGTTTCTGACGTAGTGAATATGGGAGATGTGTTTATGGTGAAATACTTAGGAATTGACCCAAAAACAAAAAAAGAAAAAGTGTCAAGAAAAGCGCTTTTGCCAAGACCTCCGCGTGATTAAATAAAACAACTTTCTGTTTTAGAAAAAAAATTCTTTATATAAACCCCCCGTTTCATTCACTTGAAACGGGGGGTTTTCGATTTATTTAATATTATTTCAACAATTTTGTAACTTATCCGAAACTCCATACGTATAATCACTTGTACACTTTAAAATTGAGAAGACGCAACTATGAGACAACTTAAAATTACCAAGCAGGTAACCAATCGTGAAACTGCATCGTTAGACAAGTATTTACAGGAAATTGGAAAGGTAGATTTGATTACTGCCGATGAAGAGGTAGAATTAGCACAAAAGATTAAAGCCGGTGATCAAGCAGCGTTAGAAAAATTGACAAAAGCCAATTTACGTTTCGTAGTTTCGGTGGCTAAACAATATCAAAATCAAGGTTTAACACTTCCCGATTTAATTAATGAAGGGAATTTAGGTCTTATAAAAGCAGCACAACGTTTTGATGAAACTCGTGGTTTCAAATTCATTTCGTATGCCGTATGGTGGATTCGTCAATCGATTTTGCAAGCCTTGGCAGAACAATCTCGTATCGTTCGTTTGCCTTTGAACAAAATTGGTTCTATCAATAAAATCAACAAAATGTACGCTTTGTTAGAGCAATCTAACGAAAGACCACCAACAGCTGAGGAAATTGCCAAAGAATTGGACATGACCGTAAACGACGTAAGAGAGTCTATGAAAAACTCAGGTCGCCACCTTTCTATGGATGCGCCACTTGTAGAAGGAGAAGACTCCAACCTTTACGATGTATTGCGTTCTGGCGAATCGCCAAATCCAGACAGAAACTTAATTCAAGAATCATTACGTACCGAAATTGAGCGTTCCTTGGAAACATTAACACCAAGAGAAGCGGATGTGGTTCGTTTGTATTTTGGTCTTGGAGATCAACATCCAATGACATTAGAAGAAATAGGAGAAACTTTCGACCTAACTCGCGAACGGGTGCGTCAGATTAAAGAAAAAGCAATCCGCAGATTGAAACACACTTCAAGAAGCAAAATATTAAAAACCTATTTAGGTTAAAAATTGCCGAATGTCTTAAAGCCAAAAGTCATAATGTCGCAGGACTTTATGACTTTTGACATTTAACATTCGACTAATAAAAGTAACGACGGTCTGATTAACTGTTCGTTTTTTGATTGATGATTGAAACTCCGGCTGATTACCGGAGTTTTTTCTTTTTCAGAAAAACTCCGGTCTGTTCGAGCTTTGCACAAACTAGCGAAGCATTTAAGATTTTGTATTAATAAATAAAAATTGGCCGGTTTACGGATCTCACACATCTAAAATCAAAAATCGTTAATCAAAAATCTGCAATCAAATATATTTTTTTCTTAGATTGAATGATTTTGGGCGTGACCCAAAAAAGGGTCAGGCTATCCGCTACAATCTTTTTTTACACCGACAGGTTTCAAGAACTTGTCAGGTATAAAAAAAGGATTTCCGCTCCTATCCTTCACGCAAAACATTGAATTAAAACAAAATCTTGTGAACTTTGCGAAAAACTTTGCCAACTTTGCGGTTAAAATTCTACTTTTGCAAAAACAATACAATCTGTAAAGACACATCGCAATGCGTCTCAACATAACAACTACACAATGAAAAACACCCTTATCGCTCCATCAGTTCTTGCTGCTGATTTTGCTAACCTACAACGCGACATCGAAATGATCAATAATTCCGAAGCTGATTGGTTTCATATTGACATCATGGATGGCGTTTTCGTTCCCAATATTTCTTTTGGAATGCCCGTTCTAGCTGCCATTTCAAAACATGCCAAAAAAACAATCGATGTTCACTTGATGATTGTTGATCCGGATCGTTATATCAAAACATTTGCCGAATTAGGCGCCAATGTATTATGCGTTCATTACGAAGCTTGTCCGCATCTTCATAGAACCTTGCAAGCTATTAAAGCCGAAGGAATGAAAGCTGGAGTTGCATTAAATCCGCACACGAATGTCGATGTATTAGAAGATGTAATCAACGATATTGATATGGTTTTGATTATGAGTGTAAATCCAGGTTTTGGTGGACAATCATTCATCGAAAATACCTATGAAAAAGTACGAAAAGTAAAAGCTTTAATAAACAAAAAAGGTGCCAATACCATTATAGAAATTGACGGTGGTGTAACCAATAAAAATGCCAAACAACTTGCAGAGGCCGGAGCTGATGTTCTTGTTGCTGGAAGTTACGTTTTTAAAGCCGAAAACCCAATAGAAACTATTGCCGATTTGAAAAAATTGACAACTCTATAAAAACAAAATCAATTTTGTATATTTGTTCAAAAACTAAAAACAAACCGTTATGAGTAAATTTGGATTTTCCTTTTCGTTAAGCAGATTATTAGGAGTTGCCCAAGCAAAACAAAAAATTGCTCGAGCCACCGGAATACCAACAACAAAGTCTGGTATGGAACGAAAAATAGGAAACAGCATTTTGAAAATGTTATTTAAATAAAAAAAGGTTTTTAGTCTAGACTAAAAACCTTTTTTGTACCATTAAAATAAACTATTTGTGAGCGATATAGATTTAAAGTCGAGTCAAATACTTGATTTTATGATGGTTATCGGTTCGATTTAAACCAAAAAAATGACCTTAAAAATGAATTTGAAGTCATTGATACAACTTGTGATTTCGTGCGTTAGCAACTTGCTTACACTCTTGTTGAAAATTACATCCAAAACACTTTAATTGAGTTGGTCCAATTGTAAAATGATGATCTTTTAGAAAATTGGAATTTAATTACGGCACTAACTCAAAATTCTCATGGGAGTTATAATAAAGAATTGCCCTATAATCACTTTTTACAATTTCTGCAATATTATATCCAGCGTTAAGTTGGACTCCAATTAATTGTGGCTCATCATTAGAAAAAGTTATGACTCTAGGAGTTCCGTTTAAGGTATACTCAATTGTTGTTGCTTTAAAAGCACCCTTTCCATTAGAATTCGTCTTTATTAATAGCGCATACTTGGTAGTGGGATTAATACACTCATTTTGAGCTATTGGAGAAGCGTCTTCATGAACAAAATTGATACTTGCAGGGGTTATTGTTTTGAAATCGTCGTCTTTAGAACAACTTGAAAGGGCCGTCATAAGTGCCATTAAAAAACTATACGTTATATTCTTCATAATGTTGGTTTTAAATTAATTTTAATTTCCTTGACATTTCCGCCTACACTAATTTGATAAGTACCTTCCGTTAGATTACTAAAAAGGGCTTGTCCAGCAGTAATACTTTGAGTGGACAAAGTAAACCCTCCTTTGGTTAAAACAACATTCTCCTTTTCGATAGGAAACAGTACTTTAATTACCCCTCCTTCATAACAAACTTCATCTTTCTTATAAAACACAGCTGGAACTAATGTTGGTGTTACTTCAACAGTATAACTTACTAAAGTGGATTCGTCTTCAGATAATACTTCGAAAGTAACTGGGGCACTAAAACTCATGCTTGTTGTTCCAGAACTTTGTAGTATTCTATTTTTATAAAGACGAGCCCCATTACTCAATACATATACCGGCGTGAGATCAGTTAAAGGATTCCCTTGAGATATTCCCAGCTTCACAGACCCAGAACTAATTAGGGATGTTATTGTTTTAATATTTAAAAAATCAAAAGAAACAATTTCTGCTTTATTATTCAGCGCAGGCTCTGCAATACTATACGATTGAAATAAATTTCCAAGATGTTGGTAAGCCACAAATTGGATTGTTTTACTCACTTTTGTGATTTTGATTTTTGAGCTATCAAATAAATAAAAAGTAATGACTTCATCAGGGGTATTTGAAAATACGGTGAGATAAGCAAAATAAGAATTTGCACTTGCCACATAGGTAAGTTTACTAACACCTCGACAAGTAGTTCCTACAAATGCACCTACCAAATCATTTGAATTTGTTAATGGAACGCCATCAAGGTTAAGTTTAGCCACAAAAGTCATGGTATATTGATAATCAGATTCATTTACTTTCCAGGTTGGGATTTGCGCAAATAATCGCCCAAACGAAACTAAAAAGAATAGTAAAATAATGGCTCTTTTTTTCATATCAATTTTAATTAATCTTTTATAATTTTATTTAACGTCACTTTTCCATCAACTTGTACGCTCATCACATAAGTACCAGTAGGAACTTTAGGTTGTATCATTAATACATTTGTTCCGGCATTCACATCGAAATTTTTATCGAATAATGTCTGGCCTGTTATGCTGTAAATAATGATTTTAGTCTCACCTTTTTCTTTGCTATCCAAAACCACTTTTAATTCCTCGTGGAATGGATTTGGATAGATGCTCAATTCTTGTTTGGCCAATTCTATGAGAATCGGTTTAGCAATAGTTCCCAGCAACACATCAGAAGCGAATTTAAACGTTTTGGTCGTTTGTTGGGTCCGATTATTTGAACCTATAAACGCGGTTAGAGTTTCTGGTTTTTCTCCATAAATGGTGATAAACGCCAGTTCTTGACCCTCTACATTGATTGTTTTGCAATTACCTCGCAATTCATGTGCATCATTGTAAAAATACAATTCGTTAAAACCTTCCGGTAATTTTACTACTGCATTCATGGTATTAGCAAATTTGGAATAATCAGCAGAAAGGACAAAGGTTGGTGTAATCACTTCATTTAAGCCATTAACTTTATTAGCATTGCTTCCGTTTATTACTATTCCTTTTTGCCCAATAATTTTTATTTGTTCAGCAGAACGGGCATTAATCTTATTGATATAAGATGGATAGGTTAAGGTCTGTGCATTGGCCACTTTGATCATGTATCCTTCTGATTGATTCAAATAAGTCAGTGAACCTTTCCATGCATGGGCAACGCTACTGTAAATAGCGAACAAGCTTTGCGATTTGATTAAATCACCATCTGCTGGATTTAAATTTGCTAAAGCATCTCCTAGTGGGATATTTTTATTGGCAACATAGGGTAACCAATTCCAACCTGCTTGTAAACTAAAAGACCAAGTATTTAAATCTGCAGGAATTCCTTTAAGTTTTAATTCAGTTCCTTTTGCAAGTTTAAATTTATACATCTTATTGGTAGTAATACCCCCATTAGAAGAAATCCCTCCAGACCATCCATTGCTTGAAGATCCGGTTGCGTAAAACTGATACGAGTCAAATAATGCTGGCGCATTTGATTGAATGAGGTCTGAGGTGCTTAAATTTACCCCGGAGGTCAAATTATTTAGACTTGCAAATCTAGGGTCATTGACATTAAATGAAACCCAGGTCCAACCTTGCTGTAAGGGAACCAATTGTCCTGAAACATTGGTATTTTCGCAAATGGAGGGATTTGAAAAATTGCCAATTATTGAATCTGAAATGAAAGGTACAGTTGTTAAACCATCTAAAACAGCTTCTACAAAATTTCCTTGTGAGGCATCCCAAATGAAGAAAGAAATAGTTTCGCCACTCACCACATTGCTATATACCGTTAGAAATACATTATAAGTATTCAGTTGAGCATCATAAGTAAGACTAGCTTTTCCTCTCACTTCTGAACCATTAGCCCCATTTGCGACTGCATATATTCTGTCGTAAACATCATTTGAAAGGATCCCATCCACTTTTATTTTAGCTATGATATTCATCGATTGTGTATAATCACTTGGACTAAAATTCAAGGTGGGTTCTTTTACCAATACCCTTAAATTCAATTGAATTTTTTTATCGATTCCATAGTTTGTAGTTAAGGAGATGATATTATTATAGATACCAGGAGCTAAATTCATATCAACTGTAGCCGTAAAAGTTGTCGATTTATTGGGGTCAAGAACTCCAGAACTTGAAGAAAGTTTCAACCAACTAGGTACAGTAAATGAATAAGGTTGTGATAAGCCACCCTGATTCACTATTGTGATTGGGAATGTTAAAGGTAAATCGGTTGTCTTAACTAGATTTACAATGTCGCCTTGCCCTTCTACAAACATTTTAATTGGATTCTTATTGATAAAGGCAGTCCAAGTAACGGGTGAAGCTTGTCGATTGTCGTACATATCGTTCAAGTTAGACACCGTGATATAGGCTACTTTTCCTTCTATACTTGCCCAACTGGAAATATCGGGAACCATTACAATTTGATCGCCATTGATCACCGGATTCAACACAATAGATTCTGTTGGACGATACGGTTTAATTGCAGGTGTTACCTCTGTAAAATTAAGTGATTGTCCATTAAGCAACATATAATCACTCACTTGCGTAAATGCATCCTGAGGATAATAGTATTTTGGTCCGTTAGAATTGGCTACTTCGGGCTTGTTAAAATTAGAGTAAAAAAGTAATCCAGTGGTCGCATAATTGACCTCAAAATACATATCTGCTTTAATCTGATCAGCCGTTCTGGCCATATTCCAAATACACAATTCATCCAATTGACCCATATAATATCGATCAATACTATTGGCTGAAGTATTTGACTGTCCTCGTGCCCCTATAAATAAATTGGTAGAAGAAAATCCGCCAATATTTGCAGTACTATAAGAGCCCATTTGATTGCCATCGATGTAAAGATTTAAACCTCCGTTTCTTGTCAAACTTAGTGCAACATGATGCCAAGCATCGTCATTTACTTTCAGATTTCCAAAAGCATAGGTGCTTCCTTCAGCGGCTAATTCAAGACCTCCATTTGCATTGGTATTGAAAGCCCATTTGTTGCGGAATTGATTACTTTCAACAATGTCAGTACTATCGCCTTTTCCATTAGACAGTACAGTTGCATTAACTTGCGCCGTTTTCATCCAAAAGGAAACGGTAGCATCCATTGCCTTCGAAATGATCACTTTAGAAAAAGTATTGCTATTGGTACTTAAATAATTGTTGCCCTTAAAATCATAAGCAGTTCCTTTAGGGAAAATATCCCAATTGGCATTCAGAATTACCAAATCCTTATACCTAGCGATATCATTAGCAATGGCACCATTTCCTTCGTTTATTGGCCAAAAACCTAAGATGCCATTTTCATTGCCATTTAATGCCACATTCATATTAGCCACAGACATATCTCTTGTTATGGGTATATTCCATAATCTAAAATCATGTATATTACCTTTAAATGTGTTCCCTCCAATAACTATTGGGTTAGAATTGGTAAAACTTAATGTTGTAATTGGATTTGGACTGGTAGTTGATGTTAACTCCTTATCATTTTCAATGATACTGAGCTTTGGAATCGTAGCATTATAGGAAAGGGTATAATGATTAAAGTTATTGTCCTTCAATATTGTGGCACTGATGCTTTGCGCCCCAAGGGTATATTTTAATACATTATCTATCAATTCCACTTTAAGTCCCCCAGATTGGCTCAATAGGGTAGCCGTACCGCTTGGACTTGCATTTTTCATCCAAAACTCAAGGCTCAAATCACCTGTAGTGATATAGGGTTTATTTATCGTGGCTGTATTTGTCGAACCATTAAAAGAAAGTGATACTTGATGACTTACGGGTAACTGATTTTTTTGAACCAAAAACTCAAATTTGGTTACCGTGCCATTGGCTTTAATGGGTTCATTAAAACGCATAGAAATATCATTCCCTAGTCCTAAAATACCATTTGTAGGTGTTGGTGTTCCAAAAATAACTGGAGCACTAAGGTCTACAATACCTTGTATAATGGCAGACTCGTAAACGGTATTGTTATAACAAGTACTTCGTGCACGAATTTCGTAAGTTCCATTACTCAATCCTAGTCCTGCAATATCAAAAGCATAGTTTAATTGATCTCCACTGATCATTTCCACATTAGTATCACCCCCATTGATGGCTGCAGAATAATCTACTTGATTTTTATAATACGTTTTTAACCCTGTCCAATTGGGTGATCCTTTTAAGCGATACTCTAAGTTTATTTTTTTGAAACTGGAGAAGATAGTATTGTAATCTCCTAATTTGATGTTTAGAGGTTTAGTTACACCGCCATCAAAAGCAGTATTTCTATTCATCAACCAATTGTTCGAAGGCGACATGACAGTTACAGTAGAACAAGATGGGACAAAGGTCGCAGAAACCGATACCGAGCTTGAAGCATTGCCATCGCAAAGCGATTGAAGCGACACGACAATATTGTTATAATTAAATTGGTCTTGCTTCACTTTTTTAAGTGTCATGGTATACGTTACCGTTTGACCCGCTGGAATATTGATTACCGTTCCATTAGGTTCAATGTTTATTAAAGCATTATCCGGATTTGTTGTTTGATCCACCACTAATAGGAAGGTAGCATCCTTATTCACCGAACTGTTATTGCGTAATTTTAATGTAAATTCTGCATTTCGGCCTTCAAAAACACCTGTTACATTAGATGAAAGCACTTGAATTTCTGGTTTTTCTAAGGCTACTGTAGCCACTGACAATGGAATTCTATCATTATCCAAAAGATCCACAATCGTTGGGTTTACACCGGTAACATTTGGATGTGTTGGATTGTAATAATGAGACAATTCCGCTGCTTCATTAGGGCAAGAGGTTTCTCCACCTTTGGTGACAAAGATAGGACCGTTACCGTCAAATGGATTAATGACATCTATACTCAATAAATTGCCAGCATCGGCATCCTTTAAAGTATAACTTACATTGGTGCTTGTGCTGTTTTGATCCTGACTAGAACTCCCTTTGCCATAACCATTAGTTGATGTTGTTTCAAATCCATAGCCTGTTTCATTGAGCTCGGCACCAACAGCTAGTCCTACTGAAGCATCTATTTGCAATTCGTAGGAAAGTGAACTTGAACTAATTCTATCTACTTGATACGACTTTGTAAAGCCACCAACACCTGCATCTAGTGAAATATTTTCAAAAAACGTAGCGTTTAATAAATCCTTTAATTTTTTTGCAGAACTAGAGAAAGTTTTAGTTACAGGATCTTTTAATCCTTCGACAATGCTGTTTAAAGACCCTTTTAGCTTATCCTTATCGTTAAATGCATTGTATTTAGAAAGCTCATTGTTTAAAATAATTTTTTTCCAAAGATTAATTGAACTCAAATAGGCCTTTTTAGACAACACGCCATTCTGGTTTTCAATCAAGGATCCATCATCTATCTTGCTAACGAACTCCTCATATTTTGGAATAAGATCATTAATAATACTTCTTTGAGAATAGATAAAGAATGTTTTTTCTGGAGCTTCATTAAAATAAATAGCCTTATTAATTTTAGGATAGATCACATTCACAGTTGTGTTTGCTAAAGGAACCACCTTAATAGGCAATGCATTATTTTGAGTAGTTGTGGTGGTCAAATTATTATAGGTACCATAGATTTGGTTCGCAGAGTAGCCTATATATAAATCGGCATCACTACCATCCCAGCTTGGATCATCACTTGTTGAAATAGATTGATTAAAAGTATAGGTGTTTTCAAGACTTTTTCCATTAGAAGAAGACTGTGCCATTGCCACTCCTGCAGTAATATCATTGGTAACATCTGTTTTAACAACAGGGCCTAAAATAGAACCCCCTACACTTAATTCAAAACCTAAAGAGACGGTACCCGTAGATTCGTTTCCTTTACTTGATGTAGTGGAACTTTCTTTTGAAAAAGTAAAGGAGGAACCTTTTTCAATGGTTGCAGAACTATTAGAACCTGGAGGATCTCGCAATATAAAATCCGGCAATTGAGGACCTGCTGTAACAAACGATTGGGTACCATCGGAGACTCCTCCTAAAAGAATACCTTCATTTTTGTAATTCGTTAATGGATAATCAATCCCATTTAATCGGTACAATAAATTAAGGGTTCTTTTATAGCCACTTGCAGCATCTGTATTCGGCATACCCCCTCTAAAGGAATATAATAAAACACTAGGATCTGTTGGTGAAGTTTCTGTTAATTCAGAATTTTCTAATGCAATATTATTGGTCGCAATAATTTCGCCTCCACTTACTGGCACTGTTGAAACAACAGGATTAGTTACACTATTATCATAATTATTATAGGATTCTAAGCCTTGAATTTGAATCTGATAGTTTCCAAATTGACTATAAATTGGTGTTGCTTGATCAGACGCAATGGTATAGGTTTTACCGTCAGCAGTAATTTGATTATCAGAACTTTGACTGAGTACATTAAATACCGGATCTGCTGTATAGGTATATTTTAATACTTCTTGATAAGGCTCTCCGTTGATGGTGGTGCTGCCTTGAGAAAAGGTTGGTGTTTTAAAGGCATTTATAGCCGTAAAATTGATCGTTTTATCTTGGTCTAATAAAGGTTTATTTCCTGGATTTTTACCATTTTTAAATACCAAGTCATTTTGAGAAAGGGTATAATTTAGCGGCAATAATTGCACACGGAATTCCCCTGTTTGCTCATTGGTTTGAAATCGTGTTTTATATTCGGGTGTTACGCTTGTTGCTCCAACAGGCATATAGCCGAGCGTTAAATTTGCCGTACCTATATTATTGATGGAAGTATAGTCAATAGCTTTATTCACTCCGGCAGCATCTTTATAATTATATGTTTTTTTGCCAGTATCACCAAAACCAATCACCTGATCTGCCTGAGCTGAACCACCCACTACTCTTCCAATAACGGTCACTTTTGTATTGTCTATAAATGTAATCGGCTCATCTTGATCCTGATAAAAATCTTGATACGTATTGGTAACGACTGTTTGCCCATTAACCACCGAACTTGTTTTAGCAGGATACCTACCTTCATATGAAAGAGTATGACCACTTTTTGAAATAGAAATGGCATGTTGACCGATTGGAACTTGGATGGTAAATCGGCCATTGATATCTGTCATAATAGGTACATTATTTGCATCAATCGCTGGTTCGTTATCAATATTTACATAAGCATCAGGAACAGGAACAATAGCATACCTGCGCAAACTAGTAATAACTCCGGCAGCATTTTTCTCGGCCCAATACTCCCCTTTCTGATATTTCAGGTTACCTTTTACATAAGCATTATAAGATTCATTCTCTTTAATATCTCCTGTAATTGCTGGATCAGATGTGTTAGGAAAAACACCTCTGCTATCATAAACCGCTATGCCTTTAAATGAGAACGAGGAAACATCCTTAAAATTTACATTATTGATTACTGTAGAACCCGCACCAACATAAACCATTTGTTGGTTTGGATTAAATTTATGCTTCCCAAGAGAAGGAACAAGGGTGTAGGAATTTCCATTTCCGGTATAAGGCACCGCAGAAATCACAAAATTTCCATATTGATCCGTTACTCCTAAAATACCCAACTGTGAAGTTGTTGGTATGATATTACTAAAACTTGATTTTGGTTCAATATGTCTAGCAAAAAAGTAATTATAATTCTGTTGCGCCTGAGAAGCTGTTAAGGCATTGTTATAAATATTAATGGATGAAATATTTCCTTCGAAATACCTATTTTCATTACTTTTTCCAATTCTTAACTCATTTGGGCTAGTCAGCGAGTTGGTATTTCCTGTTCCTATGGCTACTTGAACGCCATCCACATACATCACCATAGCGCCCGTTGATCTTACTCTAGTACAAACTACATGGTGCCATTTATTATCATTGTATGTGTTAGGAGAATAGAGGGTAACATCTGGATTTCCAACTCCAAACATTAATTTTCCTTGTGCCATGCTTAAACCAAAGTCATTTACAATACCTGGAACTTCACCATCTATAATACCAATTCCAGTCCACATTCCATTCAAAAGACCAGCAGTTGAAGCCGTTTTAAACCATGCACTTAATGTGAAATCATCCTGAACTGGCCTAGCGATTGTGGTAGATTGATTCGTACCATTGAAAGTAAAACTACCCCCATAGTTAGCGCTATAAGCGGGTACATTTTGAAAAGTGGCATTGTATGTTGACCCACCACTACCTGTGTTTGTCCATAAATTACCGGTACCTGAATAACTAGTTGTTTGTCCTGGATCTAAATTTACAACCAAGCCGTTTTGCTCAAGGCTAGCGGGTGCTGTTGGGCTTGTTGATTGCGAAGTTGTATCACCAATATATGCATGATTACCATGAAAACTGAATCCAGTGGAAGAAAGGTCATAGGCATAATTACCTGTGCCTTCGTTTGCTGTAAGATAAGTATGCAAATAGGATTCATTGCCTTTGATGTATCTTCTAAAATCGGTTTGAATTTGAGAAGATGATAAGGCGGTTTCCCATACCCTTAGTTCATCTAAAAAAGCTGTTTTACCTCCTCCCAAATCAAAAGCTCTCCAAATTTGTGGAGTTCCACCTGGACTGGTATTTAAATAAGCATTTACATTTGTACTTGTAAAAGTAACCGCAGGAGCAGCAGTTCCAGGGGTCTTATTCTTATCTAAAGTAGTATTTATTTTTGCTACATAAGTAGCTGAAATCAATCGACCATTGATATAAAATTCAGGAACTTGATTGTTTCGCAACACAGCGCTAAAATGAGTAAAAGACCCATTCACATCGGTAATCGGCGCTAGCACATCCTCACCTTTATTATCAACTTCTCCAGTTGGAATATAATCGCTTAAAGTGATAATTTGGTCGCCCCTATTTGGTTGTTCAATAGTAAGTGTAAGGGTATTTTTGCTATTAATTACTCCTAATTTTACTTTAAATATTATATTTCGATTTTCATTACTTACTAATGTATACAACTTGATTTCATCATTATTGAAATTAGTTTCTGGTTTTACCCACGCCTGTAAGGTAAGGGAGTCTTTTAAAACTTTGTGTAATGTAGGTACCGAAATAGAACTAGTTCCAGGAATTCTTAGAGAACTTCCAAAATTTAAAATGCTCCCAGTTGGGCTGGCAGAAATCAAGACATTTTTTACTGGTGTGCCAGAGTTAAAGCTTACATTACCTGTAATAACTCCCGTTGGATTTCTATATCCAATTCCAACAATATAGGAGGAATAAATATTTGGAACACTCTCTACTCCTCTTGCCAAAATTTTATAACGATATAATTTCCCGCCTTCAATATTGCTATCATCAAAACTTCTGGCCGAAGAAGACAAGGTTGCAATAGCATTGCCCCAGCTAGGATTTGAACTTGAGATATCTGTAGAACGGTAAATAACAAAATCAGAAATTAAATTCTGATTATTTTTAATCTGCCAATTGATGGTAACTTTATCTGTATAGTAACCTTTTGACACCGTGAATGCATCTTCAGAAAAGGTACTATATCGGTATCGAATACCCCAAGGGAAACCTAAATCCATTCGATAATTCTGACTAGGATTATTGGTTTGAGGCACATCTATAATGCCCATGTAAGGCAATCCTACTTGTATTCCTACACTATTTATTTTAAAGGATCCATTTACCCCATTTCTAGGTTGGGTGAGCTGTAAATTAAGATTGTCTTTTTGAGCTGCAGATGCTCCAATGACAGATTTGACGCCTACTCTTTCTTGCAATTGAGCAAATGAGGAGCCAACACTTAAAAGGAATAGAACAAGTAGAACAACTTTTTTCATTGTAAATAGTATTAAAAAAGAGGAATAGTTTTAATTAAAATAATCTAAAGACTCAATTAGATTTTAATGATGTAATTAACTCCATAAGAATAGGGACGAGTATCACCATAGGTACCATCAGCACTACCTGCCGATGCGGTATTGCCAATTACTTGGTGCTGGTGATCGCCAGCAAAAGGTAAATTTGCACTTTCATAAACGTTTAAACTACCAGCAATTGTAGGATTTGTAGCGTTAGTACTAGAAGTGCTACCCCAATTTACCCAATATCTATTATCAGCTCTTAATAATTTAGTAAATCCATTGCCTGGATTGTGTTCGTGATTACCATTAGTGGTGGTATTAAGGCTTACGCCATGAGCATGTTGTCGTAATTCATCATATTGAGTCCCCTTTAAAGCAATACCCCCTCTACCTTCTTGAACGCCAGTACCTCTTAAATAACGAGCTGCTAAATTAGGGGTATTAGTACCGCCTAATAGCGCTTTTAATTGAGCATAATAAACATTGTCAGGAAAAGAATTACCATCGCAAAGTAGCCAACCCTCTGGAGCATTGGTTCCAATGTAGGCCATGATTGTTCCTGATGGAACACCGTTTTGGGCTTGAATGGCATAAGGAACCGCTTGCAATTTTTCATTAGAAAAAACTACGCTTCCTTGTGTTACTTTTAAATACGCTTGTGAATTGCTAATGGACGTAAATAAGCTTTTGTCAATGCTTATTACATACGAGAAAACGCCAAAATTATCTGTTTTCACGTTGGCAGTTTGATTGAGTATCGTCACTTCATTATTACTACCATCTAAATAGTAAATTTTAAATGCCAACCCTAACGCATCAACATTTGCTACAGCAGAGTTGTTTTCGTCGCGGGCAATACCTTGGATAGAAATACCAGTAGCCTGAACATTCGCTTGAGCAAATGCATTGCTCACCGAAAAAAAGGAAGCTAAAAGGAATAAAATTAAATAGGACTTTTTCATAATTGTTTTTTTAAATGATTTTTGATATTCTCGGATACGTAACTTATTTATATTTTTGAGATTTGTTTTTACAAAACCGTGTTCAATAGATCAATTTCATCACCAAATGAAATGGACACAATTTTGTGTTAAATAATACTAACATTAATTAACTTATAAAATTGAACTCAAAAATGAATAAAAAAAAAATTTGGGCAAAGAAAGTTTGGTAATCAGGAAGGATTACATGTAATTAATAATAAATTACCTTGATTATTAGCTATTTATCGAATAAATATAATCACTAGGGGAGCAACCTTTAAACTTAATAAAAGAGAGATAAAGTGCCTGACGAGTAGAAAACCCACATTGATTTCCGAGGTATTCAATGGTAAATTCTTTATGTTTTCCTTGCTCTATCAGTAGTATAAAATGTTGAATTCGGTGGATATTCACTAAATCAATAAAATTTTGATGATACTTTAATATCACAAAATCATTGATATCATCATTATTGGTTTTTGTAAGCAGCGAAAATTTAGATAAAGAAGCATCCGAATTTAGATAATATTTTTCTTTAAAAAAACGAGTATTGATAATGTCGGATAAGCCTTTTTTCTGAGATAAATCCATAATATCTGATATAGAATACTTTAATTCATGAGCATCTAAAAAATCAGGTCTTAAAAGAACAAAACAATATAAAAACTCCTGTATCCAAATTCCAAATTTTAGTTTTTCATT
>CANCPC010000017.1 GCA_947379965.1 Flavobacteriaceae bacterium
AATTTAATATAAAAAACGTAGTTTATTTAGGAATAATTACTAAATATACACATCAGAATTATAGGGTTTAATATAGTTTTAAAATTTTAATTTTAATGATATGAAATTAATCAAATTTTTTGTGTTTTTATTTTTTACATTTTTCGGGTTAAATTTATTTGCTCAAAAACAATCATCTCCAATTGAGTATGCTAAATTAATTGGGGATAAACTAATCCGAGATACTCAATTTAAATATAATTTATCTGTATTTAATAATAATCCTATTTTTAATGGTCTACAACAAGTAAATTTTCAACGAACCTATGGGATTAGTACTCCAGCTGTAGCTTATGCTTATACCACTATTGATGCGCCAAATGCAATGGAATTAGATATAGAATTTGCACATAATGATGGACTTAAAATATGGTTAAATAATGAATTAATTTATTCTTTTCATGGCAATAAGAAAATTAACTTAGTGTATGATGAGAGGAACATTGAATTACAAGAAAAATGTAAGTTTAAATTAAACTCAGGTAAAAATACTTTATTAATTAAATCTGAATCTAAAGGTTTAGAATGGGGATTTTTAATGCAACCTCCTGTTTCTAAAGGAGCAGTAGGTGATGTCGTTTATCCTGCTATAGGTTTGAAAAGTGTCCCTTATATCACCGAAAGTATATCAAAAATTAGTAATTGGTTAGTAATAGGTCCCTTCCCTAATTTAGAAAAAAACGGAAAAAGAATTGGTCTAGATACAGAATATCCACCAGAAAAAGAGTTGGAATTTGGAAATATGTATACAGGTATAGATCAAAAAGTAACTTGGACAATTCCTAAAATTGAAATTTTAGGTACGTTAATCAATCCATTACAATGGGGAACAAATTATCAGTGGAATTACCATAATGGCGGTGTTGCTTGGGCAATGCAAGTTTTAGCGGAAACCACTGGGGAAACTAAATATGATAAATACGCTAGTAACTTTGGTAATTTTCATCTAGATGGTATTCCATTTGTAGAGTATCAAGTTAGAACTTTAAATGCCGATGCATCAGCAAATAATGAAATAATTAATCCTAAATTATTAGATTTTACATTAGCTCCTTCTTTACCTTTAATATATAAACTTAGGACATCACCGAATTTTCAAAATAGAGATAAATATGTTGATTTTGTAAATAAAATGATTCATTATGCCCGCTATGATCAGTTAAGATATCCAGGAAAGAGTTTATTCACCAGAACTTCTCCTGAGAAATATACTACTTGGGTTGATGATATGTTTATGGGAATTCCTTTTTTAGTACAAGCTTCTCAATACGCTAAAGATAAAGAGAGTAAAGATTTCTTTATGAATGATGCAGCTCAACAAGTATTAGAATTTAAAACACAAGTTTGGGATGAAGAAGCTAATCTTTATATGCATGCTAAATATTCTCAACGCGATGTTAAATTACCACATTGGTCAAGAGCAAATGGATGGGCTATTTGGGCTATGAGTGATGTTTTAATGTATCTACCAAAGTCACATAAAAGTTATTCTCAAATATTAAATCAATTTAAAACACATGCAAAATCCCTAGCTAGGTATCAAAATATAAGAGGATTTTGGCCTAATCTTATAGATAATCCTAGTTCAAAAGATGAAGTTTCTGGCACAGCAATATTTACAATGGCAATGGCTAGAGGAGTGAGATATGGCTGGTTAAACAAGAAAATTTTTGAGCCTATTGTCATAAAAGGTTGGAATGCATTAAAATCACAAATTGAGTCAGACGGAACGGTTCATAATATTTGTATGGGAACGATGTGTTCTGAAGATAAAAATTATTATTTAAATAGACCATTTTTTGATAATGATACTCATGGTTTGTTTGCATTGTTATTCGCTGCTTTAGAAGTAGAGAATATGACTAATACATTAAAAAAATAAGTAGAATATGAAAAATTTTTTTTTTACCATCTTGTTTTTTATTTATACTTTTTTTTCTCAAAATTTTTGTAATGCTCAGCAAAAAGAAAAAACATCAACTCAAAATACTTTATTTAATTCATATCAAAATGACACTTTAGTTAAAACAGATGTTAGGTTGCTAGAAAATTCTTCTCGAAATTTTACTGGAAATGAAGTGCTAAATCGCGAAATAAAATGGAATAATCCCTATTCTACTGTACAAAATAATCAAATGCAGGGTTTTGATTATACTAAAATTGGTGCTCTTTCAAAAAAAGGGATTTATCCTAGAATATTCACTTCGCCTAATGAATTTTCAGCGATAAAAGACCGATTATCTAAAACTAAAATTGGAGAAAAGTTGCTGAGTTTTGCCAATAATGAATTTGAAAAAATTAAATCAGGAACTGGCATAAATGGAAAAACCTATCAAAGTTTGCTTTTAAATGATTCAATAATTCTAGCTCCAAATTTTCCTTATACTGATTTTGCAAATCAATTGGCTGTTCAAGGCTTATTGGCACAATTAAATAAAGATAAATATTCTATTATAAATACTGGAAAGGTTGCTGGTAATTTTTTAAAAATATGGATTCGTTTTATAGATTCAATTCCATCCATCAAGGGTAGAGAAATGATGGTAAAAGAGCAAGTTTACAGCCACGCTAGTATGGCAAAACTTTTCGATTTTACAGCAGCTGGAATGAGCGCTGCAGATAAAAAAAAATATATTGATTTTATGTTGCGTGAAACATCAGGTAAATATGGTGATGGGATGCAACTTCCTAATCATTGGCGTAGATGGAATCATATTGCATCAGCTTTAGCCTATCCTCTAGCCATTTTGTCTATTGAAAATGAAAAGGGTTATGATAAACGAATATATGATAGAGGTATAGAGGTGTTACAAGATTATTTAACGTACACATTTTCAAAAGAAGGTATGAGTAATGAGGGAATTACGTACACATTTGGACCTTTTGTTGATGATTTACTTCTTATGGGTGCAGTGGCCAAAAGAGGTCAACCAAACTTTTGGGGGCATCCCCATTTTAGAAAAATACCCGATTGGTTACTCCATGCTTTATCCCCTAATCCAAATGCTTTATGGAGTTCACATGGCGACACCGGTAGTGCTTCTGATTTGCCTTGGTTAATGCCGATGATAATGAAATACTTTTATCCAAACGATGAAAAAATTGATTATTTACTAGCAAACGCATTACCTCAAAATCTAACTAAACTTCCTGATGTGAGTGCCTTTGTATTTGCAATTGACCCAACAAAAACTAAAGACCTTTACCATGGAATTCCTCCTGTTACTATGCCTTTAACTTTTTTTTCTGAGCAAAGAGGATCTTTTATTACAAGAAATAAATGGGATATTAATGGTATTCAGTTTCAATTAGATGCAAGGCAGGATATGTACTTCCAGTCACATGATCATTCTGATAGAGGAAATTTTGAATTGGCCGCAAACGGTCGATTATGGGTGGTAGATGGTTGGCGTAGTACAGAAAGTAAATATCATTCAGTAATTACCATTGATGGAAGAGGTCAGGGTTATTTTGGTACACCAGCATCTTGGTTAAATTACACCGATTCTCCAAAAGCTACTTTTGGGGTAATTAATCAAAAATATTCTTATGATTGGATGTGGTTAAAATCTCCCGTTGCCGATATGATGTTAGGAAAAAAAGTTCAGTTTCAATGGCAAAATGGAGTTTATGCCGAAGCAGCTAAGTCTCTTCAAAAATATTATCCAAATGCTAAGCCTGAGCGAGATCCTTTAATAAAAGTTGCAGAATATTTTAGTGGAAACTTGTCTACCAATCCTTTAATTTGGAATGAAGATACTTGGCCAATGCGTTTGCCTAATTATAATGTTGAATTTGCATTCAGGACCGCAGGATTGGTAAAAGGGAAACATGATTATGTATTGATTGTTGATGACATAAAAAAAGATAATCAAGAACGGTTGTATGAATGGTTAATGCCAATGCCTCTTGATATAGAGGTAGTGTCTATCAAACAATTAGTAGATGTCAAGCAAGAATCTGGACCTAACAATATTGGTTTTAATACACTTACAAACAAAGGGATTCACGGGGAGTACGATATTCTTTTAGGAGACAAGAGCATGAAACGAAATATGAAAGTGGTCGATGACACTTCAGGTGAACTAATGTACGCTGGAAGATTCTTACCTAAAAAAGGGGATCCACAATTATTAGTTCGAGTTTTAAATAGAACGGATGCACCAAGACCGAATTTAGAACCAAGTCCAAGATTGGAAGTGATAGAAAAATTAAAAACAGAAGATATGCATCAATTTTACTTGCGTACCATGGATATTGGTAAAAGATTAGTTATTCCCTCACGATCATCGCAACCAGAATTCAAAGTTTTATTATTTCCTCATTTAAATGGTGATAAGCTACCAAATACTAAATGGAATGAAGATAGAAGTATTCTTACTGTAGAATTTAATGATCAAATCGATACTTTTTATTTTACTAAAACTAATACTGGGCGTACACGAATAAAATTAGTTAGAGATAATGAAATTTTATTTTCTTTTTAATTTATTAAACATTAAAACATTATCTAATGAAATATATTTTTCTATTTTTTCAATTGTTTCTTTTTAAATTTATTGCTGTAGCAAACGTAAAACCTAACGCTATTTTTTCAAATAATATGGTTTTACAACGTAATATGCCCATCCCTATATGGGGAACTGCTAATGATAATGAAAAAATTGAGGTGCAATTTAATGGTCAAAAGCATGAAGTTGTAACAAAAAATGGAAATTGGAAAATCTACTTGAATCCAATGAAAGAAAGTAGCTTACCTCTAACTATGACAATCAAGGGTGAGGAAAATAAAGTAACCATAACCAATATATTAATTGGTGAAGTATGGTTATGTGCTGGCCAAAGTAATATGGAGTGGGCTTTGTTTAAAACAAATGGTGGAGATGAAGCCGTTTCAAATAGTACAAATTCATTGCTTAGGATTTTTAATGTACCTCACAATCCACAAATGATGAAAGTCGAAGAAATTAAAAGTAAATGGGACTTATCAGAACCTAAAACAACTAAAAATATTTCTGCAGTAGGTTATTATTTTCTGAGCAAATTGCAAAAAGAATTAAATGTTCCTGTAGGATTTATTAATGCTTCTTACGGAGGTACGATTATAGAAGCTTGGTTGAGCAAGGAGGTTTTGAAATTGCAACCTAATAAAGACAAATATATGGATATTGATATAATGAAAAGGCAATATGATTCTATATGTTTAAAAGCTAAACCTTTGATCGAAGCTTATGAAAAAGCTAAAGATTCTGCTAAACAGATAAATCAACCCCCTCCACCTCGTCCTCAAGGTGTTCCGTTAGAGTTTAAAAGTACTACTACATTATATAATGGAGAAATTTACCCCTTGATCCCTTATGCAATTAGAGGAATAGCCTGGTATCAAGGAGAATCTAATGCCTATCCACAAAGAGCATATACTTACGCACAATTGTTATCTTCTTTAATCCATTCTTGGCGTAAAGATTGGAGACGAGATGATTTGCCATTTATTGTAATTCAATTAAGTGGTGATGCAAAAAAAGTACAAGAAAAACCAGTTGAAGTGAGCGGAAAGTCATTACTTAAAGAAGCTCAATTTAAAGTAGTTCAATCTACCCCAAATACCGTATTGGTAACTACAAGTGATTGCGGGGAATTGGATGTGCATTATCGTGAAAAAAGACTTGTTGGCGAAAGAGTTTGTAATGCAGCATTAGCATTGGCTTATCTGCAGAAACTGGAGTTCACTGGGCCATTGTATCAATCTCATAAAATAGAGGATGCTAAAATTAGTATCAGTTTTACACATGCTAATAACGGACTATCGATCAAATCTGATTCTTCAAAACCTTTAAATTTATATGGTTTTGCTATTGCTGGTGAAGACAAAAAGTTTTATGAAGCGGATGCAATAATTGAGGGTAATAAAGTTGTAGTGAGTTCTAAAAATGTAGCTAAACCTATAGCAGTTCGGTATGCTTGGGCTGATTTTTCATTTAAATGGAATTTATTCAATACAGAAGGATATCCTGCATCTACATTCAGAACCGATGATTGGGAGTTAAATTAAATAATTATAAATTAAATAAAATGAACAAAATAACAAAAATTTCTTTACTAGTATTACTGCTCTCGAGTGTAGTTTCGTTTTATGCACAAACCAATGTAAAGCGTTTTGACACTTTCCCTAATTCAAATCATCCTGAAATTGCCTATTGGTTTATAAATAAAGATATGCTTGTTGAAGAAGCTTGGAAAAATAAAATTGATGACTTGGCTAAGAATAGTAAATATTCACTTGTTTTTATAACTGCAAGAAGCGGTGTAGATTTTTTTGATCCAGAAAAAATGCAGCCTATTTTAACTAAATTAGTGGCCTATGCTCATTCAAAGGGTTTAAAAATTGGGTTGCAATTATGGGGTACTAATAAAAACACAAGTGAGGTTTCTAGCGAAAGAAGTATTGTAGAAAATGAAGCCATAATAGATGAGAATGGATCAGTTACTCTCAATAATGTTGCTAAACATATTCGAAATCAAAGCGGTAAACCGTTTAAGTCTAATTTATTGAAGGCATTTCTCTTTAAGGAAACAACGTCTGATTTCTATGATCCAAAGTCGTTATTAGATATTACAGAACAATGTAAAACAACCACAACTGAATCTTCGGTTACTGTTAAAATCAATCTGGATAAGAAATTTTCAGGTTATAAAGTGTATGTAATGACTCAACATTTTTATAATGTTTCGTCTAATCATTCACAAGAAGCGATTGATAAATTTGTCAATATAATGCAAGCCTATAAAGATATTCCATTTGATGGTGTTGGACTTGATGAGTTCACGAATCTTAAATTATTTGCCACTTGGGAGTTGCAAAAGGCAAATGAAGTTTTACGAGAAAGATTGTATTCATTGGATATGGCAAAAACCTACAAAAAAAATTATGGTAGTGACTTAGAAACCACCTTGTTCGATATGAGATATGCTCCTACGGGCAAACCAGAAAAGCGAATTAAAGCCATAAATTCCTATATGGATGTTATGCGTAAAGGCACATTAAACGTAGAAACAGCTATGTATGATAATGCTAAGAAGATCTTTGGAGCAAACACCTTTGTAGGTTTACATGATAGTCATCATAATCATTTAGATGGTGATGAAGTATGGCAAACCGGAATTAATTGGTGGAATGTAAAAAGAGATTATGGTCATACTGATGAAGGAACACCTACACCTACACAAATGGGTGTGGCATTTGGTTATAGTAAAAATATACTGTATAACATGTTCTATGATAAGAGTATAGATAAAATTCAACAGAAAGCTTTCAATGATTTACGATACAACATACGTACTCATTATCATGCTATTAATGATGTCCAGAATTGGGGAGTTAGTGTAGAACAACCTTATGCTTTAGAAAAAATTAATCCAGTAGAAAATTGTGCCCGCGTATTAAATTCTTTCAATCCTTCTTTACCAGAAATTAAACTCTTGGTAATTTTTGGTAGAGAGGCTTTAATGAATTGGTATCCAGATGCTACAAAAAGAGGTATATGTGATGTAAACGATAAATTAAAAATTGAAGATAAGGCTGTACAAATTTGGAAAGAAGGTTATTTAAATGCTTTAGTACCAACCGATGTTATTATTGATAACAGACTTACCATAGACGCAAAAGGTAAAGCAGTTTATAATGGCCATGTATTTGATGCAATTGTGTTTTTGTACCCTGAATATGCCCAAGAAAAGACATTGAATTTTTTAGAAAAATATGTAAATAAAGGAGGTAAGTTAATGGTTGAAGGGATTGCTTCTAAAGACTTCGATGGAAATGACATTTTAGAACGTTGGAAAAAAATTGAAAACAAGGTAATAGCTAATAAATTTGATTTAACTAGTTTGTCACTATTAGGAATAGAAAAAAATAACTTTCCAAATGCAATTAAGATGCAAGACGGTAGTTGGATTTTTTCTGATTACAATAGTTTTTCTGAAAAGAGATTAACTTCATTTAAACAGTCTATTGATGGGCTTAGTTTCGAAGGAACTTACTCGGGATATGCTGCTATTTCAGTGCAAAATAAACAATTAATTAAGTTTGTCGCAACATCATTAAAGGAGCTTCGTATAAATGATAAAACTGTTTTGGAGTTAAATAAACCAGCCGATATAATTATTGATAGAAAGAATGGTGAATATGAGATTGCTATTACAGGGTTAGATGTTAATATTTTAACAAATAAATTGAAATAATTATGAAAGGAGTGATGCTTTTTTCGACACTATTAATTTGTAGTGTTTTGGTTCATGCACAAACTACATTTTATGTAAGTCCTGCTGGAAATGATACTTATAATGGCTCTAAAAACAAGCCATTCGCTACACTGCTAAAAGCTAGAGAAGCTGTTAGGAAATTAAGAGATAAAAAACAAGGATCTACAGTAGTAATAAATGGAGGGAGTTATCGATTTACGGAGCCATTTGAGTTAACTAAAGAAGATAGTGGAAACCAGAAAAATCCTGTGGTTTATACTGCTGCTAAAAATCAGGTAGTAAATTTTGTCGGCAGCTTTTCGGTAGGTAATAATCAATTAAAGCCTATAAACGATAAAGAAACTTTGACAAGAATTAGACCTTCCTTACAAGGTAAAATTTTAGCTCTAGATTTAACGGCTTATCAACTCAATCACATCAAGGGGTATCCAAACATTTTTAATGATGATGGAGGAATTTTAGGTTTGTTTGTTAATGGTTCTAGAATGCCAATGTCACGTTACCCTAATACAGGTTATATGGCTATGAAAAAAGTAATTGTTAATGGGGGTGGTCAAGAAACCAAAAACGATGATTGGGCTAATTATTATGCTGCAGGTGCTAAAGATAAACGTCCGCCAAGGCCAGGTATATTTGAATACAGAGATAATAGAGCAGCAAGTTGGGTAAGTCAGCTAGAACGCGGAGTTTGGTTGAAAGGATATTGGCGTATACCTTGGCAAAATGAAAGTGTGCGTATTGGTAATATAGATACTATAGCAAAAACAATTACTTTAAAGGAACCTGTTCCGGGTGGTATTGGAAACAAATACACAAGACCAGAAGGGAATGGTATGGAACAATATTGGCTACTAAATTTGTTAGAAGAAATAGATATGCCTGGTGAATGGGCAATTGATTTTAAAGACAAAAAAATATACTTCTATCCTCCTGAAAATTATAAAGGTGAACCTTTGGAAATTGCTGATAGTAAAGGAGCAGTTGTTGAAATGAACAATGTGTCTAATGTAGTTTTTAAAAATATCAATATTGAGCAAAGTGTTAATGAAGGGTTCAAACTAAATGAATGCAGTAATGTGCTCATAGCAGGCTGTACTATAAAAAATATCAATAAATATGCAGTCAAAATTAACGGTGGTAATAATAATACTGTACAAAGTTGTGATTTATATAATTTAGGAGAAGGTGGCGTTTGGCTTAGTGGCGGTGATGAAAGTGTAACTCCTAGAATTGCTGCAGGGCATAGGGTTATAAACAATCATATTTATAATTTTGGTGAGATAGTACACATATACGTACCTGCTGTAAATGCTGGGTTTACAGGTGGTGGAGGTGGCGGTCATCATACCTGTGTGGGTAACTATGTTGCTCATAACCTTATACACGATACACCTCATGGAGGTATTATTTATGGTAGCTGGGATAATGTTTTTGAGTACAATGAGATTTTTAGATTCTGTAAAGCTTCTAACGATTTAGGTGCTTTTTATAGTTACGATTTATACACGCGATCAGGAAATAATACTTTCGCCTATAATTTTATTCACAATAGTGATGATGGTGATGGTATTTATTTTGATCATGACCATTATGATATGCATGTTTATGGCAATATTCTAGCTTTAAATAGTAGAGGTGGTAAACGAGGAATAGGGTTTTTATTTAAGCATGGTTCCATGCCTAAAACTACGTATCCTATTGATTGTCATGATAATATTTCGGTAAATTGTAGTTATGGCTTTGAATTGGTAACCAGTGAATCACCTTTAAATAATTGGCAAAATAATGTAGCCGTAAACTGCAAAGTACCTTTTGAATTTAAATATGTATTGGCAACCGGTAAAGAAGTGAAGCAAGATCCTTCGGTGGCTAATGGTCCTAATAGGACATACACCAATAACCCCGGTTTTGTAAATATGGAGCAAATGAATTTTCAATTGTTGCCTAATGCACAATTGTTGAAAGATTTACCCAACTTTAAACCCATCCCTGTTGATAAAATAGGACTATATATTGATGAATACAGAAAACTTTTGCCAACAGATAAAGAGATTGATAGATTTAGTAACGGTGATGGTAAAATGTCTTTAAATCAAGCTATTTTAGATAGAAATTAATTTAAAAAAATGTTTAAAAATTATATTGTTCTTTTATTTGTTTTTACTTGGTTTTGTCATTTAACAGCTCAACCTAAAAAAGATAAAATAGGCGTTAATATCGATTGGCATTCTTTTTTAGAAAAGCAAGATATGATATGGACTAAAATGCCATTGAATTATTATGAAGGTCCCTTTGTAGGTAATGGTTTACTTGGAACCGTTTTTTTTAAAGATACCATCTTGCCAAATACTATTGCTTTTGAAGTAGGAAGAACTGATGTCTACGATCATAGAACTCCAGAACAGATAAAAGATAAATATCCATGGCCTAAAGTTCGCTTGCCCATTGGGAAATTATTATTATCTACAAAAGGATCTATTAAATCAATAAATTTTAGAACGCACCTATGGGATGCAGAAATTACAGGTACTATAGTGACAGATAAAGGATCACTTGATTTAATTTGCTATACTCCTACAGATGAAAAAATTATCGTCCTTAAATATAAAGGCTATAATGGAGAAGTATCGTCTTATGTTTCATTTAGACCCGAGCAAGGAAACAGTGCAAGGCCTCCAAGGAGACCTATGGCAGGAAAAGTATATGAGCCAAATCCTCCCTTTTTAGTTACTAAACAAGATGATATTCAAATAATTACTCAGCCTTTGCTCTATGGAGATGATTATGCAACTGCTTGGAATCAAAAAAAAGAGACTAGCGGATTTACTTCTGTATATATCACTGTAGCCAATAAATGGGCAGAAAATATTAAACCATTTAAAGGCAGTAATTTAGTTGCTATCGAACAATTGAAAATTGCTAGAAAGAAAGATGAAATGAAAATGCTGCAAAATCATAGAAAGTGGTGGCATAATTATTATACCTCTAGTTTTATTAGTATTCCTGATGAAAGAATTGAAAGTTTTTATTGGATGCAATTGTATCGTTTAGGAAGTGCTGGACGACCAGACCAACCTGTAATTGATTTGTTGGGACCTTGGTATAAACCTTCTGTGTGGTTGTCTATATGGGCCAATTTAAATCTTCAACTTACTTATTATACCACAGGAGTTACAAATCATTTAGACATGGAAGAACCGTATTTCAAGATGATTGAAAAATACCAAAATCAATTAATTAATAATGTACCTAAGGATTTTCAAAATGATTGCGCTGCATTACAAACAGTAGTAATGTTTAACGATTTGTCAGGTAATGTTTTTTTGACTAACGATAGTTCTAGTAAACAAAGAATGAGTTTAATAGCATTGCCATGGATTATGCAGCAATTCTATTTACATTATAGATTTACGATGGATGAAAAAAGATTGCAAAAGTCAATTTATCCACTAATGAAGCGTGCTTTTAATGTGTACTTAAGAGTTATGTATAAAGGCGAAGATGGTAAGTATCATTTACCATTAACTTTTTCAGATGAGTATGGAGAGGATAAAGATGTTAGTATGAATTTGGCATTAGCAAAGTGGGGTTTTAAAACATTAATTAGTTGTGCAGAAAAGTTAAAGATTAAAGAAGAAGCATTGCCACAGTGGAAAGAATTTGTACAAAATATTGCGAGCTATCCTGTAGATGACAGAGGTATTAAAATAGGTCAAAACCTATCATTTGATAGGCCACATAGACATTACAGTCATCTTTTTTCAATATTTCCTTTGTACGATTTGAATGTAAATGACAATAGAGAGGATCTTTTATTAATGGAGAAATCTATAAATAATTTTACAGATTTAGATGGCGATAATTGTATGTTTAAATTTACTGGTGCTTCATCACTTTGGTCCGCTATAGGAAATGGCGAAAACGCTTTAAAGTGGCTACAGCGTTCACTTCAGATACTACCTTACAAGGTTCCGACGGTTACAGCAAACGGATTTTACAGCGAACATGGCTGGCCAACATTTGAGTCCCCTATAGCAGCTACTCGTTCGCTACTAGATATGATGTTACAAAGTTGGGGTAATACCATTCGTGTTTTTCCATCAATGCCCTCTGATTGGAAAGAGGCAGTTTTTTATAACCTTAGGGCAGAGGGAGGTTTCATAATAAGTGCTAAAAGAGAAAATGGAAAAACAAGCTGGGTAAATATAAAAAGTTTAAAAGGTGAGCCATTACAAATTATGGTTCCAGATTGGAAAGAGGAATTAAATTATGCCTTTGATTCGTCTTGTTTAAAAAAAATAAGCGAGGGCTTGTATCGTATTACATTAAAAAAAGGAGAAAGTATTGTATTACATCCTAAAGACAAAAAATTAAATTTTATTATTGAACCAATAGCATCTCCTAATTCATTTCATTGGGGACTTAACTAATAACTATGAAAAAGATAATCCTACTTTTATGTTTATTATTTGTTACAAAACTATTGTTTGCACAAAATGCAGATAAAATTTTGTGGTATAAGCAGCCTGCCAAAGTATTTGAAGAAAGTTTGGTTTTGGGTAATGGAACACTAGGTGCATCGGTATTTGGCGGTATATCTTCAGAAAAAATTTATTTGAATGATGCCACACTTTGGTCGGGTGAGCCAGTAAATGCAGAAGGAGATATTGATAAGTATAAATATTTACCTGCTGTAAGAGAAGCATTGGCAAAAGAAGATTATCCTGCTGCACAAGAGTTGGTAAAAAAATTACAAGGTAAATTTAGTCAATCCTATATGGCTTTAGGTACACTGTTTTTGCATTTCGACCACGATTCGATTGTTAGTAATTACAAACGGGAGTTAAATCTAGATAATGCAATTTCTCAAGTTAGTTATACTGTAAATAATGTAAACTATAAAAGAGAATATTTTGTTTCCAACCCAGATAAAGTTCTTGTTATTCGGTTAAAGGTGGATAAAAAATCTCAATTAAATTTTAGTATTGGTTTTAATAGTGTGATGAAATATACTCTCGAAACTAATAATAATGAACTGATCGCTAATGGTTATGCGCCCTATCAACAAAATGCATCCGTTGGTGGTGTTCCTGGTGATATCTTTTTTGATTCAAATCGAGGAATTCACTTCAGCAGTATACTAAAAGTAAAATTAGTGGATGGTACAATATTAAATAAAGACAATGTTATGACGGTCAAGTCAGCAACTGAAGCTATTATTTTTGTTTCGATTGCGACTAGTTTTAACGGTTACGATAAAAATCCTGTAACACAAGGCAAGCCTTATAAAAATATTGCTGCTGTTCAATTAAGCAAAGCTTTTTCAAAAAAATACGATCAATTGAAAGAATCACACATAAAAGATTATCAGTATTTTTTCAATCGAGTACAATTAAACTTAGGACAAGATTCGGTTAGTCATTTAGCTACCGATGAGCGTTTGCAGCGTTATGCAACCGGTGCAGCAGATAGAGAACTTGAATCACTTTACTTTAATTTTGGAAGATATTTGCTTATTAGCAGTTCTAGAACTAAAGCCGTACCAGCAAATCTGCAAGGGATATGGAATCATCTTGCTCGTCCACCTTGGAATTCTAATTATACCATAAATATTAATACACAAGAAAATTATTGGCCTGCAGAAATCACCAATTTATCAGAACTTCATACCCCTTTACTAGAGCTGATAGAAAATATTTCAAAAACAGGAACTAGTACAGCAAAAAACTATTACAATAGTAGTGGCTGGATGGCTGCCCATAATAGTGATATTTGGGCTATGAGTAATCCTGTTGGAGGAGGCAAAGGAAATCCGCAATGGTCTAACTTCAGTATGGGCGGCGCTTGGTTAAGTACGCATCTGTGGGAACATTATGCATTTACTCAAGATATCAATTTTCTTCGTACGAAAGCATATCCAATATTAAAAGGTGCGGCAACATTTTGCCTATCTTTTTTAGTTAAAGATAAGGATGGGCATTTAATTACGTCACCATCAACATCCCCTGAGAATTCTTATCTAACACCCGATGGGTTTAAAGGAGCCACATTATATGGTGGCACAGCCGATTTAGCTATTATCAGAGAATGTTTTATACAAACCATTAAATCTGCAAAGATTTTAGGAGTTGATAAAATTTTTGTATTAGCATTAGAAGAAGCACTAACAAATTTGCATCCTTATCAGATTGGCGCTCAAGGGAATTTACAGGAATGGTACCACGATTGGAAAGATTTTGAAATAAAACATCGCCATCAATCCCATTTAATTGGTTTATATCCAGGACAGCATATTTCAATAGATAAAACACCAGACTTGGCTGCTGCTTGTAAAAAAACATTAGAAATTAAAGGCGATGAAACCACAGGTTGGAGCAAAGGCTGGCGAATTAATCTATGGGCAAGATTGAAAGACGGTAATCACGCTTATAAAATGTATAGAGAACTTTTGAAACTGAAAGAACCTGATAAAGCTATTAATTATTCAGGAGGTGGAGGTACTTACCCTAATCTATTAGATGCTCATCCGCCTTTTCAAATTGATGGTAATTTTGGAGGAACAGCTGCAGTAGCTGAAATGCTTTTGCAATCTAATGATGATTCAATTGATTTATTACCTGCTTTACCAGATGTTTGGAAAGATGGAAGTGTAAAAGGCTTGAGAGCAAGGGGTGGTTTTACTGTTGATATAAATTGGAAAGAGGGGAAAGTAACAGCGTATAAAATCAAGTCAATTAATAATCAACGCAAAGTGCAAATAAACATTAACAATAAAAAACAATGGATTCAATCCCGAAATACAATGATTATTGTTCATTAACAATAAAAATGATAAAAAGAATAAATTAATAAAAATACTTTTTTAGTTATGAAAATAAAAAAAGTTTTAGTTGCAAATCGTGGCGAAATTGCCATTCGAATTTTTCGCGCCTGTAATGAAGTTGGAATTAAAACTGTAGGCATATATACATATGAAGACCGTTATTCTTTGCATCGATACAAAGCAGACGAATCGTATCAGATAGGAGAAGACAATGAACCCTTAAAACCCTATTTAAATAGTGATGCTATAATAAAGATTGCAGTAGAAAATGACGTTGATGCGATTCATCCAGGGTATGGATTTCTTTCGGAAAATGCTGAATTTTCTCAAAAATGTGCTGAAAATGGAATTATTTTTGTTGGTCCGAAAGTATCGGTTTTAAAAGCACTGGGCGACAAAATTACAGCAAAGAAAGTTGCAGTTGAAAATCAGATACCTATAATTCAAAGTAGTAAAGAAGATCTTATAGATATAACAATTGCATTATCCGAAGCCAAAAAAATTGGTTATCCCTTAATGTTAAAAGCGGCATCAGGTGGAGGTGGTCGTGGTATGCGTGTAATTCATTCAGAAGAGGAGCTAAAAATTTTTTTTGACGAATCAAAACGGGAATCTTTAAATGCTTTCGGAGATGCCACCGTTTTTCTGGAAAAATTTGTAGCAAATCCAAAGCATATTGAAATTCAAATAGTGGCAGATACTTTTGGTAATATGGTGCATTTGTACGAGCGTGATTGTTCGGTTCAAAGGCGTTATCAAAAAGTTATTGAATTTGCCCCTTCATTTGGTTTGTCTCAAGATATAAAGGACAAGTTGTACCAGTACGCAATTACTATTTGTAAAGCAGTACATTATGATAACATAGGAACTGTTGAATTTTTAGTTGATGAAGATAGTAGTATTTATTTTATAGAGGTAAATCCAAGAATACAGGTAGAACATACCGTTACTGAATTAGTAACAAATATAGATTTGGTAAAGGCGCAACTGTTTATTGCAGGAGGTTACACACTTTCAGATGAACAAATTAAAATAAAAAATCAGGAAGCAGTAACCGTTACTGGATTTGCCGTACAATGCCGTATTACAACTGAAGACCCTTCAAATGATTTCAAACCAGATTATGGTGTTATTTCTACTTATAGAAGTGCTTCAGGTTTTGGAATACGACTGGATGCAGGCAGTATTTATCAAGGAGTCAATATCTTACCTTTTTTTGATTCGATGTTAGTCAAGGTTTCTGCAAATAGCAGAACCTTGGATGGTGCCTGCCGAAAAATGCACAGAGCTCTTGCTGAATTTCGTATCAGGGGAGTGAAAACCAATATTGCCTTTTTAGATAATATTTTAAACAACAAGACTTTTCGTGAAGGAAAAGTAACCGTTAATTTTATTAAGGACGAACCTTCTTTATTCGAATTTATAGAACCTAAAAATCGTGCCAACAAATTGGTCAATTTTTTAGGTGAAATAATTGTAAATGGAAATCAAGATATCAAAACTAAAGAAACCAATAAAATATTTATAAAGCCTAAAATACCTGTTTTTAATAAATTAGATGCGTATCCGAGGGGGACAAAGGATTTATTGACAGAATTAGGACCTGAGAAATTTGCGAATTGGTTAAAACTGGAAAAAAAAATTCATTACACCGATACTACTATGCGAGATGCTCATCAAAGCTTATTAGCGACAAGAATGAGGACTAAAGATATGATTCAGGTAGCAGAGGGGTTTGCAAAAAACCATCCAGAGATTTTTAGTGTTGAAGTATGGGGTGGAGCCACCTTTGATGTTTGTCTTAGATTTTTACAGGAAAATCCTTGGGAAAGATTGCGTTTACTTCGAAAAGCAATGCCTAATATATTACTGCAAATGCTTATTCGTGGTTCCAATGGAGTCGGATATACTGCATATCCTGATAATTTGATAGAGAAATTTGTAGAAGAATCTTGGGAAAACGGAATAGATGTTTTTCGAATATTTGATTCATTGAATTGGATGAAATCCATAGCGCCATGTATTGAGCAAGTACGAACAAAAACTGGAGGTCTCGCAGAAGGTTCTATTTGCTACACTGGTGATATTTTGGATCCAACCAAAACAAAGTACAATCTAAAATATTATTTACAACTGGCAAAAGACATTGAAAATGCCGGCGCACATATTTTAGGTGTAAAGGATATGGCAGGACTTTTAAAACCTAATGCTGCATTCGAATTAATTTCAGCATTAAAATCTGAAATTAATATTCCAATTCACTTGCATACCCATGACACTTCTTCGGTGCAGGCTGCAATGTATTTGAAAGCTATTGAAGCAGGTGTTGATGTAATAGATGTTGCTTTAGGAGGGTTATCGGGTTTAACATCTCAACCTAATTTTAATTCAATTCTTGAAATGTTACGTTTTCACGAAAGAGAAAACACTATGGATAGTCACAAATTATCGGAATATTCAGATTATTGGGAATTAGTTAGAAGTTATTATTATCCATTTGAATCTGGTTTAAAATCAGGTACTGGCGCTGTTTACAAACATGAAATTCCTGGCGGACAATACTCAAATTTAAAAGGGCAGGCGATTGCTTTGGGATTGGAAGATAAATTTCCTCAAGTAACAAAAATGTATGGAGAGGTTAATATGCTTTTTGGAGATATTATTAAAGTTACCCCGAGTTCAAAAGTCGTAGGTGATATGGCACAATATCTTATAAGCAACAATCTTACCATTAAAGATGTAATCGAAAGGGGAGAAACACTTTCTTTTCCCCAATCGGTTATCGGCTTTTTTAAAGGTGATTTAGGTCAGCCAGTGGGCGGTTTTCCGGAGGAAATACAAAAAATAATTTTAAAAGATGTTATACCTTATGTTGACAGTCCTGGTGCACATTTAAAGCCAATTAATTTTGATGAAGAGTTTAGTGCTTTCAATGAAAATTTTTCAAAAGGAATGGGACGAGAATTAGAAATCACAGACTTTTTATCCTATAATTTATATCCAAAAGTATTTTTAGATGCCTACAATAACCATATAAAGTATGGAAATGTAATGAATATACCAACAAAGAATTTCTTTTATGGAATGGACATTGGAGAAGAAATTATGATTGAATTAGATAAAGGGAAAAATGTTCTGATTTCATTCATTTCTAAATCTGAACCGAATCCTTTCGGGAATGTTGATGTTTTATTTAAAGTTAATGGGCAATTTCGAAATGTTGTTATTAAAGATAAATCGGTTAAAGTTGTTACAATAGAAAATGAAAAGGTAGTAAAGGGTAGCGTGGAACAAATCGGTGCACCTCTGCAAGGAATGCTATCAAAAATTCTGGTTGAGAATGGACAAAAGGTGAATAAAAACCAACCTCTTTTCATAATAGAAGCTATGAAAATGGAAACTACAGTACTTGCTTCAAACGAAGGCAGTATATCTAAAATTAAATTGAATGAGAGCACTATGGTAAATACCGATGATTTAGTATTAATTCTACAACCAACAGTTTAGGAATAGAATAAACAAATTATAATAAATAACTATGTCTATCCTCCTTAATGAAGTTGAAACTAAAATAGGAAAATTTCATACTGAAATAGTGAATATTGGCTTAGTAGATAATATTCTCAACAAAAGATGACAAAATAAATTATATGAAGCCGATAAGTTTTATTGTAGCGATATTGATATGGATAAATACTGTGCCAGCTCAAGAAAAAATATGGGCTGCAACTGCTTATCCAAAAACAATTACTGATTCTATAATGAAAAGTGCATCAGGTATTTCTGGTGCAGGCAAGTCTGTAGTGGGTAATTTTTTTGGTGGTCATGTTGGCAATTGGAAAGGCGATATTGTAGTAACCGAAGCCAATAAAAAACAATATGCCAATGGTTTGGTAATTACCAATGGATATATTCCAAACATCAAACCTCTTTGGGATGTTCACATGCGCGATGCTGTTATCATTTTAGGTGGTGATGGTAACTACTATTTAACAGGTTCAACTGGCGATAACATTTGGAAATTTAATGATGGTATTGAATTATATCGTTCTAAGGATTTAAAAACCTGGGATTATCTGGGTCTGGTTTGGAGCATTGAAAACGATGGTTGTTGGGAAAAGCAATGGCGCAACCACCACAACCGTCCTACACGTGCCATTTGGGCACCAGAATTGCATTATATTCATAAGAATTATTATATTGTTTTGAGTATGCCCCCTGGTGGAATCTCAATTTTAAAAAGTACTACAGGTAAACCTGAAGGACCTTATACGCATGCAACAAATCCTGAAAAGCCCTTACTAGGAGGTGTAGGTCCCATTCCACAGTCGTTTTTAATTGACCCAACTTTGTTTGAAGATGAAGATGGTAAAGTATATTTTACGCAAGGTTCAGCTAACTTTATTGTGAAAATGAAAGAGGATTTAAGTGATTTCGCAGAAGTTCCACATCCAATAGAAATTATTGAACCAGATACTTTAGGAATTCACCATCTTAAAAATTGTCAGTTAAATTATAAAAACAAAGATTTAGGTTTTGAGGGAGCTACTTTGTTTAAGCGAAATGACATTTATTATTTAGGTTCTACTGATAAATACGAAGACAGATATTCGATGATGATAGCCACTTCACCAAATATATATGGACCTTATACAGGTAGATACGAAGTTGTACCTTGCAATGGAGGTACTAATTTTTTTCAAGCCAAAAATGGAGATTGGTTTACTTGCTTTTTTGGCGATGATTTTCAAGCTCCTTGGAGAGAAAAGCCAGGGATTATAAAAATCGAATTTGATAAAATGGGTACAATAAAAGTTTCTGAAAAACAACCCAGTTTTATTTTAAACCAAAATAAATAATTTAATGAAAAAAATATTTCTTTTAGCATTGGTTTTTGGAAACCTACTTTCAATCGATGTGTTTTCTCAAGTACATAAATATTATCAAGAACCTACTTGGCAGCCTAGAGCAATTTTGCCTTATGCTGATGCCATTAATAATGATTTTTGGCCTGCTTCACCAAAGGTTGATGTTAATTACATCGACCCTAGTTTTGATATAACCAAATTAGCTAAAGTACCTGCTATTGGCGTTTATCCAAGGGTGTTAATCACACCAACCGATGCGGAACAAATTAGAGCTAAAGTAGCTTTAGGTGATAAAGCACCCATTGCTTTTAAAACGATGTGGCAAAGAGTGATAAATTCTCAAAGTCCTTTCTATGCTTTGGTTACAAAGAATGATGCGTTAGGAAAAATATTAGCACAAGAATTAGTACAAAAGATAAAGGCGTTAGATGCAAAAGTTGACTCAATGGATAAACGCCCAGATAGAGATAATCTATGGTCAGTTGAAAGATCAATTGTCGCCTCTGGAGATCCTGATCCACCAACAGAAATTTGGGATTTACTCAATTATGATTATTTACATGATTGGATGACTAGTGACGAGCAAGAATTGGCGAGAGCAGTGATCGCAAAAATTGTTAAGAATAGAATTTCTAATTTTTTAATGGTGCCCGACCATTTTATGATCAATAACCACGAAGGTTTTGGAATGGAATACATACGCCTTATGTTGCTGATTGAAGGCCAAAAAGGATTTGACCAAAAATTATTTGATTTAGCTGTTCATAAATCCGATGCAATGCTCAGTTGGTACTTAGATAAAGAGGGTATGTGTTACGAATCGATTAAAGGTTGGTTAAATGTGTCAGCATTTGTAGCCGTTGGTTTGCGTCATCCTGAGATATTAAAACATAGTCATTTAATGGCGAAGATGAAATTTTTTCAGGCAGCCATTCGGTGGGAAGATGGGGAATGGCATATTAGAGATGAAATGCGTGCTTCTGCTTTTCACGTGATATGGATGATGCATTATTATCATCCTACCAACGAAGGGATTGATTTTTTATACCAATCGACTTTTTCAACACATCCGTTTTTAACAGATGCTACTGTAAAATGGCCTAATCCTGTTGGTATATGCAACGAATTGTTATTGTTATATGCCGATGATGGAATGGTCAACAAAGAAGGAAAAACAATCGATTGGACATTACAATCCAATATCAATAAATTAAATTTACCGACAACTTGGCATGATGGTTCAAGGGGCTATGTTGATGTAAGAAATTCTTGGAAGAAAGAAGATTTGCATGTTGGTTTTGTTTGTAAACAAGATTTTTTTTACGGAGGACACGAAGGGTCTGAAAATAATAGACTTACATTATGGAAAGATGGTGTGAATTGGATTCAGGATAACAACATGTTAGCAACAAAGGCAACTTTTTTACAAAATATGTTAACTGTAGATGGTAAAGGACAACACTGGCCACCGGTAGCCGGCAATTGGTTGGGTATTCAAGAATCTAAAGAGGGCGTGGTAGCTGCCGCGGATGGTAAAATGGGGTATTCCTTTTCAAAAAGCATGCAGATACATCCACTTGCTTTTCCTTCTTCAAAAATTCCATATTATTCGCCTTTTATGGAGGGTAATTATGATTTGAGTAGGGATATTCAAATTGCATTTCAACCCTCTACCATAAAATGGAATGATGGTTTTGCTCATACGGATTATGGTCCTTGGAGTGGTGAAACTAGATTGGTAGAAGGGTACAAGCCTTTTAATACTATGAAGCAAGCTTATAGAACCGTTCAAGTAGCCAAAGGGAATTACCCTTATGTATTGGTAATTGATGATGCACAAAAAGATAATCAAATACACAATTTCGATTGGAATATTTCAGTACCAATTGATACAGAATTAGTAGAGGCAATAACGCCAGAAATTGTATTTCAAAGTACAGACCCTTCCTCGCTTAGAATGGATGATATTATTTTAACAAAAGGAGGAATCCTACGAGATTCGAAAACAGGAAAGATTCAATTAAAAAAAGGTGATCCATTATGTTTAATTAGAGTATTGTGGCGTAACACAGAATATGGGTTTCCTGTACCCAAATTAGAAAAATTTCAAGGGTATAGTTTGGTGAACGTACCAGCAAGATCAGTTAGTCCAGAGTATAGAATTTTAGTGTATCCCTATCAATATGGAGATCCATTGCCTGTTACAACATGGAATAAAGATAGAACTGAATTAGAAATAAAAATTAAAGATCAAAAAGATATTTACAACTTTGATACAACTGATGGAGGCAGAACAGTATTAAGTATGAAACGGAATAACAACTTGGCTTTAAGCAGTAATTCAAAGCCTCCAAGGCCAGAAATATTGGTAAGAAATGAACGTTTTAATCAAAACGATTTTCGTTATACTAGGAAAGAAAATAAAACACCAACTTACTTAGTCGATGATAGTTTACAAGTTCAATTTATACATTCAGTTGCACCGGCACAAATCCGTTTTACTTTAGATGGTAGTGAACCAAAAGAAACCTCAACTTTATATACAAAGCCAATCTTAATAACAAAAAATACAGTTCTTAAAGCAATAACCTATAATGCAGAATGGAATGCGGGTGATACAAAAAGTAGCGATATTCTTCAAGCTAATTTCATTGTTAATAAAGCCGCTACAGGAATGCCACAAGCCCCTTCTACCAGCAAAAATGGATTGACAGTGAAAGTATATGAAATTAATACAAAGCTATACAACAACAAAGGTTTTTTTGAAGCATCAAAAATTATGATGCCTAATGTTTCTGAATATTCGCCAACTTATCAAGGTTTTACAGATCAATTTGTATTGCCTTTAATTACACCTAAACAACCATTAGAGCAACAATCTAAAGGCTTTTATCAATTTACAGGATGGTTTTTTGCCAAAGAAAATGGGGTTTTTACATTTGATGTAAACTCTTGTGGTCCGGTTTTATTAGATGTTTCTGAACATTCAGTAATCGAAGAAATAGGCGTTTTTCATCAGCAGCAAGACCATAGAAAAGGGGAAGTAGTATTAAACAAAGGGTGGCATCCTATTCGATTAATTATTTGTGATCCCTTGTTTTGGAATAGTAATAGTCTTGATAAAATGGATTTTGAAGTGAGTTATCAAGTAAATGGTGGAACTTCCCAAATTGTAAATAGTTCTGAGCTTAAAGGTATTGACACAACAACTCATCCCTCAGAAGATAAATCCACTTGGCAGGAAGCTTTAACGAACTTGCCTAGTCTAGAAACAGGTTTAGATATGCAAGTATTTGACAGAACTGGTAAAAGACGGGAGCCAGACTTTTTAGATATAGATACTTGTTTACCTATATACAGTGAACGTGTTAACACAATGGAGACGACTAGTTCTAGAAATACGATTCGGGTATATAATGGATATTTCTTTGCTCCATCTACTGGTAGTTATCAATTTCAATTGCCTTCTCGTACAGGAACAAATAGCGTTTTAGGAAGTTTACAAGCTAGTTGTCAAAACCAATTGCGAATAGATGAAACTATTATTTTACAAAAGGGGATATATGGTAGAAATCTTTCTGGTGATGCTTTATTAAAAGAAGGATGGCATAGCATTTCACTTCGTTTTGGTACAGGTCAGGCATCTTGTAAAGTGTTACTCCCAGATGGACAAATGATGGAAATTAAAGGCAATTCTCTAAGTAGATTATCATTAGTTTCAGTCCTTGTTAATGGTATTCAATCTAACAAAAATTGGAACGAGATATACGGATCTACAAAAGTAAAATTAATCTATCCAAAAGATGCTGAAGCAAATATTTATTACACTCTGGATGGTAGTAACCCAACAATGAAATCGTTGTTGTATCAGAGTGAATTTAGTATTTCTCAATCAAAAAAAATTAAAGCATTAGCTTTTAAAAATAATATTGCTATATCGGCTCCTATAAATTTTGATTTTAAATTAGTTTCTGTACCAGAATTGGGCTCTTTGGGGTTAGCCAATTTTGATAATTGGGATGGAAAAACAGCGTTTTTCGATATAAATACAAAATATAAAATTTGGATTTCACCTATGTCGCTATCTGTTAAGACTAGATTTGGTAAAGGGTTAGAGTTGCAGCCAACTAATGCATTGATTTCACAAGGTGTAGATGTGAATGTTCAAAGAGGGACAGGCACAAAACCTGGTTTTAAACTTTATGATATTAAAATGCGTGAAAATGCACTTACAGTTGCGTTATGGTTTAAAACAGATTCTTTAAATGGAAATTTGTTTGGCAAAGAGGGCTACAATGCGTATGGTAAATCGTATAAGACCTTTTCTTGTAGCATTCAAAATGGCAAATTACTTGCAATGCCCAATAGGTTAATTGGAGGTAAAATAACTTTAAACGATTGGCAATATGTTGTACTTACTGGCAACGAAAATAAAATGGCTCTTTATCTAAATGGAGAGTTAGTTGCTTCCGATATTGGATCAAAAGATATCGCAACAGATGCCTTAGATTTCTTTATAACACATCATGCAATTGTTGATAATGTGCAATTGTTTGATAGGTTTCTAGAGGTTCATGAAGTGAAAAAATTATATGAACAAAAAATAAAATAATAACAAAAAATCAATAAAAATATGCGAAATAATAAAATATTTATTGGAGCACTATTGTTTAGCTCTCTAACTAGTCAATTTTCAAAGGCACAAGAATTATTTGTGGCACCTAATGGAAGCGATTCTAATATAGGTACAATTACTAAGCCATTTGCTACCCTTACAAAAGCTAGAGATGCGATACGCGAATTAAAGAAAAATAATGAACTCGATAAAAATGGAACTACAGTTTATATTCGAGGAGGTAACTATCAGTTAAATAGTTCGTTCGAATTGACCAAAGACGACGGAGGTGAAGTTGGTAAGCCAATATATTACAAAGCCTATCAAAATGAAGTGCCGCGTTTAATTGGCGGCTCGATAGTCGATAAAAAGTATTGGAAGCCTTTGAATAAAGAGGCAACGAAAAGAATACACCCTAATGTGAATCCAAATAAAATTGTAGAATTAGATGTCTCACAATTAGGCTTTAACAACATTAATCAATTTGCTCCTTCTAATCAGTTTATTACGGACTGGTTTATTATTGATTTGTTTGCCAATGATAAGCGTCAGCCAATTTCGCAGTTTCCAAATGCAACACAAAATATTCGGGGGGTAAATGATCCCGGATGGATAACTTGTAACGGGGCCAAAGATGAGATGAGTTTTTATTATGGAGGAAATGGTAATCCTGATGATGCCGATTTTACAAATGAATTGGATGAAGATGGAACACACAGAGCAGAACGTTGGGTGAGTGCTTTAAATTCTGGTCATGAAATTTGGATGAAAGGAATGTGGCGTGTGCCATGGGATCCAATTACAATGAAAGTTAAATCTATTGATAGACAGGATCAAAGTATTAGCTTTTTTGAAGCACCCCCCTCAGGTATGGGTTCAAAATATACTGCAGTTGTAAACCAGAAACCTTTATGGAGAAAAGGTAGCGGTAAAGAAAATTATTTTGTACTGAATCTTCTCGAAGAAATTGACCAACCAGGTGAATGGGCTTTAGATATTAAAGATAAAAAACTTTATTATTATCCTCCTGAACCTCTCGAAAAGTTGAGTATAATGGTAAGTGATATGATTTCGCCAATTGTAAAGTTGAATAGGGTAGATAATATTCAACTTCAAGGGGTACAAGTCGAAGGGGGATTAGGTATTGGTATAGATATTTTATTCTGTAACAATGTTACCATTGCTTCATGTAATGTTGTAAACGCAGGCAAAACGGGTATCAGTATGACTGGTGGAAAAAACAATATTCTTTTATCAAATAATATTTCAGAAACAGGTGGTTTGGGTATTGATTTAAAAAATCTAGGCGACAGAAAAATGTTGACTTCTTCAAATGTATTAGTTCAAAATAATCATATTCATCACGTAGGAAAAATAATTTACAAACAAGGAATATTTCTAACAAATTGTGTTGGTGTTACAGTTTCTCACAACTTAATTCATGATATTCCAACTGCTAGTGTTCGCACTTTTGATATTAATAATTGTATTTTTGAATTTAATGAAATACATAATATTGCTCTAAAAGAGGGAGATACAGGAGCATTTTATAGTTATGGTGGTTGGAGTACTTATGGCAATATTATACGATATAATTTTATACATCATATTAATAGAGCCAATGGTTTGTATAGTGATGATGGTGATAGCGGTGATTTTTATTATAAAAATATTATTCAAGATTGTGTTAACGGTGTTTTGTTTGGCGGTGGACATGATGTAATAGCAGAAAACAATCTATTTATACAAAGTAAATACCAAAATATTGATGATAGAGGTAAGGATCGTAATTATCGACTTGGTACAAAATACGAAACAAATCTAACACAGTTCAACATCAACAATAGTCCTTGGAAAGAATATGGTGAAACACTTAAAGCTACCCATAAATTATCGACCAATCTTTGGAACGAGGTGCTTGATCCAGAATGGCACGCGGAATTGCCCAACGGTAGTCGAATGAACGACAATGTGGCAGTATCTTCGGGTAAGTTTCAGGTAAAAACAGGTAAGGTAGAAACACTTAATAATGTTTCTATCAAAACAATTGATGAAGCTGGTTTCTACAATTTTCCTACTATGGATTTGCGTACTAATAATCCGCTTATTCTACAAAAAATACCAGAACTTAATGAGGTGTTTCTAAACATTGGTTTACAAAAAGATGAGTATAGAAAAACAATTCCTACCCGCAAAGAAACGGGTGGATTAAATAACCGTAACAGTAAAGAAGTAGATACTGAAGATAAAATGGTTGATAAAATTCCCGCAACCAAAACAAAATAGATTTTAATTCATGAATTATTTTGTTTTTAAAAATGTAGCAATATGAGACAGATTTTTTTATTTTTTATGGTAGTAACTTTTTCTAAGTTACATTCTCAGACCAAAATTACATGGAAACATCTAGATAGCTTAGCTACTTCAATGAAAGAAGTTACCTATTTTTATTCTGCTAATAGTGAGGTTAAGCTTTATTATAAGCTACCAAGTAGGATTAAAACCAAAGCTAAATTACCCGCTATTATATGGATACATGGTGGGGCGTGGGTTGGAGGTAAAGCCAATACTTTTTTTGCAAATGCAGCCTACTGTTCTTTAAAAGGGGCAGTAGGTATTAGCCTTGAATATCGTTTAATTGATAACAACAAAGCGTCAATAAATAACTGTATTGCTGATTGTAAAGCAGCAATTAACTTTATTAAATCTAATGCGTCAATTTTGCATATTGATACTAATAAAATCGCAATTGTTGGCGAATCTGCCGGTGGACATTTAGCAGCTTGTATGGCTTTATTAGATACTGATTATAGCACTTCGCCAGCTGCTTTAGTATTATACAATCCCGTGGTAAACTTAGCTACAGGAAAGTTTATAAAATATATGAATGCTGAAGATGCTCTACAATTCAATAAAAAAATAGATACAACCGCTTTACTGCTTCACTATCAAACTGCCGCAAAAAAAATTTCGCCTTTGTTTAATGTAAAGAAACGCTTACCTCCAACACTACTTATAAATGGTAATGAAGATAAAATAACTCCTTATCAATTTGCGATTGCTTTTGTTGATAGTCTAAAGAAATACCACACCCATCAAAAATTAGTAATACTTCCAAATGTAGGTCACGCTTTTGCTATACCACATTATAAATCCACTGAACAACAAGTTATTGATGCATTACTGCAAACAGATGTTTTTTTAACTAGATTAGGATTTTTTAAAGGCAAAATAACAATGGTGAATAGTAATGACCCTAATTGGTTAGTGAGAAGATAAGGTTTTATAAATTAATTGTTTTTTTTACTCAAATTCTTCAATAGTCTTTGAGTTTTTATATAGATGACAACTAATTTTTATAGTATCAAAATAATTAATTGTATTTGAAAAACACTTCTTTGCCACATTAAGAGTGTGTTTTTCAACATACAGACAAGTAGTATGTATAAAGAATGAGTAATCTTGTTTAAAAATTGCACAATGTCATATATAAATGTTACTATTGATATAAAACAACGATTGTTTTTATTGTTTACTTTAACAGCTACTTATGTGTCTTTTGGTCAAGGTTATGAAAACCCAATATTACCTGGTTTTTATCCAGATCCTAGTATTTGTAGAGTTGGAGACGATTATTATCTAGTAAATAGTAGTTTTGAATACTTTCCTGGAGTACCTATTTGGCATAGTAATGATATGGTCCATTGGGAGCAAATAGGTAATGTTCTTAATCGCCCATCTCAACTCCCATTGTTTAATTGTAAACCCTCCAATGGTATATATGCACCTACAATACGTTACCACAAAGGTGTTTTTTATATGGTGGTAACATTAGTAAATGAAAATAAGGCGTATCAAAATTTTTATGTAACAACAACTAACCCTTCAGGACCTTGGAGTGAACCTATAAAAGTAGATCAAAGTGGTATCGATCCTTCATTGTTTTGGGATGATGATGGTAAAGTGTATTTCCAATCCAATAGAGCAACTAAATCATCTGACCCAAGAGCTATTTATCAAAGCGAAATAGATTTAAATACGGGTAAAAGATTAAGTGAAATAAAAAACCTATGGAATGGTAGCGGTGGTAGTTATGTTGAAGGACCTCACCTATACAAAAAAGATGGATATTATTATTTACTTACTGCCGAAGGAGGTACTTCTTATGGTCATACCGTTGCAATAGGCAGAAGTAAATCAGTTTGGGGCCCATTTGAAAGCTGTCCTCACAATCCAATTTTAACGAATAGGATGTCCTATAGTAAGCTCCAAGGTACAGGTCATGCCGATATAGTACAAGCTAAAGATGGCAGTTGGTGGATGGTGCATTTAGCATTTCGTCCTGCTGTTGATGGAATTCATTTTATTGGCAGAGAAACTTGTCTAACACCAATAGAATGGAAAACAGGTGAATGGCCAATAGTGAATGCAAATGGACAAAGTGATATTCTTATTACTAAAACACCTCCAAATTTAAAATCAGAATTACCAAAGCCATTCAGTCAACTTATAAGTACAGACTTCGATCAACCAATTGGTTTTGAATGGTTGTATTTGCGCAATCCAGTTCCGTCTAATTATAGTCTTAATGAACGTTCAGGTTATTTGCGATTAAAAGGTGCAGCTGCAAGTTTATACGATTTAGATTCTCCAACAATGATAGCAAGACGACAACAACATTTTAATTTTCAAGCTAGTACCAAAATGGATTTTAATCCTAAACAAATCAATGAAGAGGCTGGGTTGACCATTATGATGGATAATCGTTTTCATTACGATTTATATATTAGTCAGGTAAATGGTAAACGGGTAGTCAACTTGCGTTATACACTCGATGCTATAAATCAAGTGATGCGGCAAATTCCTTTGCCTGATGGTGCAATAGATTTAATGGTTCATGGGGATAAAAAAATGTATAGCTTTTACTATAAAACAAGTAATGGAACGCCTATGGAAATAGGTAAACTAAATACGCGGTTTTTAGGTACTGAAGTTAGTGGTGGATACAATGGCGTAATCATTGGTTTGTATGCAACAGGAAATGGTATATCGGCTTCTGTAAATGCCGATTTTGATTGGTTTAAATATCAACCAGAATAATTTAAACTATTTAATTAATTATAAAAGCATCTATGATAAAAACAAAAACGATATTCATTTTTTTTATTGTATTAGTACTTTTCAAGGGGAATGCCCAAAAAAATACGAATCAATTAAAGGAAGTGATTGATCAGTTAATAATGAATAAAAGGACTCTTTCTGTAAGTGTTAATCAATACGATACTGAGCATTACAATTTACTGATAAATAAAAATAAAATTGCTGTAAAAGCATCAAAGCAACTTCAAAATGTGCAAAATAGTTCGTGGCAAATAAATACCAATGCAACTTTTTCAAAAGATAAGAAAGATGCTATAGATATTGAAGTAAAAATGAAATGTATTAGTGGTAAACTGAATTCAGCCAGTGTTTCTGTTGAATTTGATATTGCTAATTGGAGTGAGAAAAATTATGTATTAATGCCATCAGCTGTTTATAATGGTAACCGGTATGACTGGCGAAGGTTACGTTATTCCCCTAAATTGTATGAAGTGCAAGATATAGGTAAAGACAAATCCATAATTTTAACAGATATTCCAAAGCTTAATGGAAATGGAGAAGTGTCTCGAATTCAAGTTCGCAGCGGAGATATGGCCTTGCCAAGTATCGGTTTTATTTCAGACACTACTAAAACAGGTTTATGGTTATTAACAAAACAAGGTAATGATTTAGGAGATTATGGTTTTGGTATTACAGAGTCTAAGGATAGAACAAAAGCTACTATTGCAATTACCTCCCCATTAGTCCGAGAGCAATTTGTTTATAAAATCTGTGATGCTCACCATCCAAGTTGGGATGTGCCAAAAGACTTTAAATCGGGTGATGAAGTAGTAATCACATTGCGATTATATGGTTTTAAAGCACCAAAAACCCAATCTATATTTGATAAATATGCACAAATAAGAAAAGATTATTCAGGTGATTCTTTACTTGCTAATGCCCTGCCTTATTCTACTTGTATGCAAATGTTAGAGCAAAAGTTTAATGAAAAAAACTTTGTACAAAAATATGGTTATTACTCTGTTGGTCTTCGAGAAAATTATTTACAAGATTGGCAAATAGGTTGGACTGGCGGAATGATTAGTACTTATCCATTATTGTTTGCAGGAAGCGAAGAAACCAAAAATAATGTTTTACATAATTTTGATTGGTTGTTCCCAAATGGTATTAGTCCCTCTGGTTTTTATTTTGATGCAGGAAGAAATGGTACCGAATGGATTGGCGGTGATATCAGGAAACCTCATACAAAAAACTGGCACTTAATTCGTAAAAGTGGCGATGCTGTTTGGTATATAATCAAACAATTTATGTTGATGGAAAAAACGGGTATAATTGTAAAGAAAAATTGGAAAGAAGGCAATCAAAAAGTATGTGATGCTTTTGTTAAATTATGGGATAATAATCACCAGATTGGGCAGTTTGTAAATAGTGAAACCGGTGAGATAATTGTGGGTGGTTCTAGTAGTGGAGCTATTGTTCCGGCCGCATTAGCTTTAGCATCAAATTATTACCAAGAACCTAAATATTTGCAAACAGCAATTGCTATTGCAGATTATTACAATACAAGTTTTACTCAAAAAGGGATAACTTGTGGCGGTCCTGGTGATGCTTTACAAAATTTCGATTCTGAATCTGCGGCAGCATTGGTAGAAAGCTATGTTACTCTCTATGAGGTTACAAATGACAAAAAATGGTTGTCCATTGCTGAAAATGCTGCAAAACAATTAGCCACTTGGGTTGTTTCTTACAATTATAGTTTTGATGTGACAAGCGATTACGGCAAAGCGCATATATTTACTAATGGTACTGTTTATGCGAATACACAAAACAAGCATGCAGCACCTGGATTATGCACCGCATCAGGAGTAGGATTACTAAAATTATATCGATATACAGGAGATGCATTTTACCTTGAATTAATCCAGGATATTGCACATAATATTACTCAGTATTTACCACATCCAAAAAAGCCACTTGGCAAAGCACCTTTCGGATTTGTTAGTGAACGAATCAATATTAGTGATTGGGAAGGATTAGAAAACATTGGTTATGTATTGCCTATATCTACTTGGGCTGAAACTTCATTAATGTTAACTACTATTGAATTACCAGGTATTTATATACAAAAAGATAAAGGAATAGTAACAGCATTTGATAATGTGAATACAAAAATTATTAGTAACACATCAGATTCTTTGGTTGTTAATTTTAGTAATACAACTCCATCAGACGCTATTATAACTCTAATGGTTGAAAATAGTACAGACGCAAAAAACAATAATATGGGTGAAAATTATATTAAAGATTTACCCACAATAAGGCTACTATCTGGCCAAAATAAATCAATAACTTTTAAAAAATAATTATGAAAAAACTTTTTACAATTTTTAAAATAACTTGCCTATTATTTGGCACTTTAATTGCACAGGCATCAGTAAAACCTAATAGTTTGTTTTCTAACAATATGGTGTTGCAGCGAGGGGTGATAGTTCCTGTTTGGGGAACAGCAAAAGAGGGAGAAACTGTAACAGTAGAATTTGCAGGACAAAAACAAACGGCAGTGGCTACAGGTGGTAAATGGATAGTAAAATTACAAGCTTTAAAAGAAGGTGGACCTTTCGAAATGACAATTAAAGGTGAGAATACTGTGGTTATAAAAAACATACTAATAGGTGAAGTATGGCTTTGTAGTGGACAAAGTAATATGGGGTTTCCGTTGAGGTCAGTTCGTGCTATTAATAATTATCCTAAAGTAGCCGATGTGTTAAAAGATGCACAGAATTTTCCTTTGATTAGACAATTTTCTATACCATTAATAAAGAACACAGCTATACCTGGGTTAGTAGATGATGTAAATGGTAAATGGAAATTGTGTGATTCAACTTCTGCAAGGGATTTTTCTGCTGTTGGCTATTTTTTTGCAAGAGAACTATATAAAAAAATAAAGATGCCTATTGGTATTATTAATTCTTCCTATGGAGGTACTGCTTGCGAAAACTGGATGAGTAAAGAAACCTTAGAATCTTTTCCAGAGTTAAAGTCAATTTTTACAAATTATGAAACAGCAATAGCAGATTATCCTAAAAAATTAGAAGAATTTAAAAAGAATGAAAAATATTTGTTAGAAGGTTTCAAACGAGATTCTGCTGATGCTAGAAATTATAATAGAGAGTTGCCACGTAAACAATCTGCGCCAATGAGTCCAGCAGAACGCGGTGGTCCAACAGGTTTGTATAATACAATGATTGCACCATTAATTCCTTATGCGATTAAAGGGGCTGTGTGGTATCAAGGAGAAGCAAACGGAAGCCGAGGTTTGCAATATAGGACTTTATTGCCAGCTCTAATTAATAATTGGAGAAGCAAATGGGCTATAGGAGATTTTCCATTTTTAATAGTTCAGATTCCTGGTTGGAAAAATCATTTTCCTGAACTTAGAGAAGCTCAATTAATGACTTGGCAAAATGTGCCAAATACTTCAATGACTGTTATAAATGATTGTGATGATTCAGTAGACGTGCATCCAGGTAATAAACAACCTGTTGGTGAGCGATTGAGTTTAGCTGCAAGAGCACTTGCTTATGGAGAAAAAATTGAATATTCTGGCCCAGTTTATGAAAGTATGAAAATTGAAGGAGCTACTATTGTACTTTCTTTTTCTCATGTTGGAAAAGGTTTGCTTGCAAAAGACGGAGAACTTAAAGATTTTAGTATTGCAGGTTCAGATAATAAGTTTGTTCCTGCTAAAGCAATTATTAAAGGAAAAACGGTTATTGTTTCTGCTGAAAGTATTCCTAATCCTATTGCTGCAAGATTAGGGTGGAATTTAACGCCTAAAATTAATTTATATAATCAAGATAATCTACCAGCAACACCTTTTAGAACCGATAAGTAATAATTTTTTTAATGTTATTTTAATATTATATACATGAAAAAGTTGTTATTATATATTTCACTTTTTATATTTCAGTTCTCTATACTTGGCCAAAATACTTTGAATAATAGTAAAATGGATTGGTGGAAAGAAGCTCGATTTGGAATGTTTATTCATTGGGGTTTATATTCTTTGCCAGCAGGTGTTTGGGATGAAAAGGAAATTCCTGGTATTGGTGAATGGATAATGTTGCGGGGTAAAATTCCAACAAGTGATTATCAAAAATTAGCAGCAAAGTTTAATCCTATTCAGTTTAATGCGGATGCTTGGGTAAAACTTGCAAAAGATTCAGGCATGAAATATATAATAATTACAAGTAAGCACCACGATGGTTTTGCAATGTTTAAATCTAAAGATGCATTTAACATTGTGGATGCTACTCCATTCAATAGAGATCCCATAGCTGATTTAGCCAAAGCTTGTAGAAAATATAAAATTAAGTTAGGGTTGTATTATTCTCAAGCTCAGGATTGGAATCATGCGGGTGGAGCTGCTGCTAGTGGGGGTCATTGGGATTCTGCACAAAACGGTAGCATGGATAAATATATTGATGATGTAGCAGTACCACAAGTGAAAGAAATTTTATCAGCCTACAATCCTGCTATTATTTGGTGGGATACGCCAATTGATATGAATAAAAATCGAGCAGACAGGATTGCTTCAGTAATAAAATCCTACCCTAATTTAATTACTAATAATCGTTTAGGTGGCGGTTATGAGGGAGATTTAGAGACACCCGAACAATATATTCCCGGAACTGGTATACCAGGAAAAAACTGGGAAAGTTGCATGACTATGAATAATACATGGGGCTTTAAAAGTAAAGATAATGCTTGGAAAAGTACTGTTGTAATTATTCGTAATCTTATTGATATAGCGTCTAAAGGAGGTAATTATTTATTAAATGTAGGGCCCACAGCTGAAGGTATTATACCGCAGCCATCTATAGAACGTTTACTAGAAGTAGGTAAATGGATGCAAAAAAATGGCACAGCTATTTATGGTACTTCAGCTAGTCCTTTTGCATATTTGCCATGGGGCAGGTGTACACAAAAAGGAAATCTATTGTATTTACATGTTTTTAATTGGCCTACCAATGGAATTATTAAATTACCATTGGCCAATAACGATATTGTAGATTCCTATTTATTATCAGATAAAAAAGTAAGTGTAAACAGAAGTAAAGCTAAAGATAGTAAATATATTGAAATCTATTTACCCCTAAAAGCACCCGATACAATTGCATCGATAGTGGTATTAAGGTTAAAAAGCAAACCTATCCTTACTATTCTAGATCCTATTCCTTCCTTAAAAAAATCAGCTACCGCTTCTTCTCAAAAAAATGATTCAACAAACCCTTCCTTAGCTTTTGATGGCAATGGTCGAAAAGGTTGGGTAGCTGCTGATACTGATAAAACAGGTTGGATTACTGTTGATTTAGGCAAGCCTACAAGCATTGGGAGTATTTCGATGACTGAAGCCGGCATGTTTGATAAATTCATAAAACGTTTTGAATTGCAATACAAAAAAGACGATAAATGGATAGCTATTTATGAAGGTAAAACTATTGGTGCAGGCTATTTTAAAACTTTTACTCCAATTATAAGTCAAGAATTTAGATTAAACGTTCTAGAGTCTACAAAAGCTCCTCAACTAAAAGAAATACAATTATATTTTGATGAATAAAAATAGGTTGTGCTAATTTTGTTGTAACATAAAGTAAAAAAGGATAGAAAAAACATATCGATTTTTTTTAAAAAATAACACATGAATGTATTTATTTAATGGTCTAAAATAGTAAAAAATTAAACCTTTAGATTCAAAAAAAAACATATTTCGAATGCTCAATTTTTCGATTAACATATCTAATAGTTGCTAATATTT